>NZ_PSWD01000013.1:37539-86839 GCF_002931705.1 Rathayibacter sp. AY1C5 | reverse complement strand
GGGTCATCGGGTCTCCTTCGGGGCGGGGACGGGGCGCGGCACCTCGATGATCCGTCCTCGCGGAGCGCCTCGGGAGGCCGGGCGCGAACGCTCACGAGGCAGGCGCGCCAGAACGTCAGAACGCGCCAGTGGACCGTGCCGCCGAGCTGTGCCAACGGCACCGCGGAACGTGCCACGCGCCTCCGCGTGCCCGCTGCGCGCTGTTTCGAGACGGCCTACGCTCACCGGATGGACGAGGTGCGGGACGCGTACGGCGCGCGGGCGGAGGAGTACGCGGCGCTGCTCGGATCGGTCGACGCGGGGCCCGCGGCCGATCGCGAGCTGATCGGGTCGTGGGCCGACGGGCTGGGGGGCACGGTCGCCGATGTGGGCTGCGGGCCCGGGCACTGGACGGAGTTTCTCCGGCGCCGCGGAGCCGCCGCGGTCGGCGTCGACCCGGTGCCGGAGTTCGTCGCGCTGGCTCGAGCGCGGTTCCCGGACGTCCCGTTCCGGCTCGGCTCGGCGCTCGAGCTCGACGTCGACGGCCTCGGGGGCGTTCTCGCGTGGTACTCGCTCATCCACCTGCCGCCGGCGGAGCTGCCCGGCGCGGTCGCGGCGCTCGCCGCGCACCTCCGACCGGGCGGAAGCCTGCTGATCGGCTTCTTCGAAGGGCCGCGCTCGGAGGCGTTCGCGCACGCCGTCGCACCGGCGTGGTTTCACCCGCTCGCCGAGATGCGCGCGCTCGCCGAGCAGGCCGGCCTCGAGGTGACCCACTCGCTCCACCGCAGCGCCCCCGGCGTCCGCGACCACGGCGAGCTGATCGCTGTACTCCCGCGCTGACGCCGAGCTGATCGCCGGCCTCTGATCCGGACACCGCCGACGCCGCGCTGGTTCCGCGCTGACGGCTCCCGCTCCCGCTGGTCACCGGCGGCCGGCGTCCCGGCCCACCGCATCCCCTCGAGACACCACCGCCCCGCCGAGGCGCCGCCGTCTCAGCAGTGCTGCGGCGGTCCCGGCGGTGTCTCGGCGGACGAGGGCCGCCGCGCCTAGAGGCGGTCGGCGCGCCACTCCGTGGGGATCTCCTCGCCGCGGCGGAACGCCTCCTCCTCGCGCTCGCGCAGCTCGACGCGGCGGATCTTGCCCGAGATCGTCTTGGGCAGGGGGTGGAACTCGAGGCGCCGCACCCGCTCGAAGGAGGACAGCAGCTCGCGGGTGTGGGCGAAGATCGCGCTCGCCGTCTCGGCGGTCGGCTCCCAGCCGTCGGCGAGGGTGACGTAGGCCTTCACCACGCTGTGGCGCACCTCGTCCGGAGCCGGGACCACTGCGGACTCGGCGACGGCGGGGTGCTGCAGCAGCACGCTCTCGACCTCGAACGGCGAGATCTTGAAGTCGGAGGACTTGAAGATGTCGTCGGTGCGGCCGACGAAGGTGATCGTGCCGTCGACTGCGCGGACCGCCACGTCGCCGGTGTGGAAGTAGCCGTCGGCGCGGGCGCGCTCGGTGCGGTCCTCGTCGCCGAGGTAGCCGGACATCAGGTTGACGGGTTCGACGGACAGGTCGAGGCAGATCTCGCCGGTGGAGGCGGGCTCGCCGGTCAGGGGGTCGACGAGAGCGATGGCGACGCCGGGCAGCGCGCGCCCCATCGCTCCGGGGACCACGGGGGCGCCGGGCGGGTTCGCGATGATCGCGGTGGTCTCGGTCTGGCCGTAGCCGTCGCGGATCGTGAGGCCCCACTCCCGCTCGACGGTCGCGATGACCTCGGGGTTGAGCGGCTCGCCCGCCGAGAGGATCTCGGTCAGCGCGCGCGGCTTCGCTCCGAGCGCCGACTGGATCAGCATCCGCCACACGGTCGGCGGCGCGCAGAACGTGGTGACCTCGGCCCGGTCGAGCTGCTCGTGCAGTGCGGTGGGGGAGAAGCGGCTGTAGTTGTAGACGAACACCGTCGCCTCGGCGTTCCACGGCGCGAAGAAGCAGCTCCACGCGTGCTTGCCCCAGCCCGGCGAGCTGATCGCCATGTGCACGTCGCCCGGCTGGACGCCGAGCCAGTACATCGTGCTGAGGTGCCCCACGGGGTACGACTCGTGCGTGTGCACGACCATCTTGGGCTTCGAGGTGGTGCCGGAGGTGAAGTAGATCAGGCACGGATCGGAGCTCTGGACGACCACGGTCGGGCTGATGCCGAAGGGCTCGAGCGAGTCGGCGTAGTCGAGCCAGCCCTCGACGGCGCCGCCGACCGCGATACGGCCGAAGCCGCCCTCCATCTCGTCGAACTTGGCCGTCTCGGAGGCGTCCGCGATGACGTGCGCGACCTCGCCGCGCTCGAGGCGGTCGGCCAGGTCGGCGGGTGAGAGCAGGGTCGTCGTGGGGAGGATGACCGCGCCGAGCTTCATGATCGCGAGCATCGACTCCCACAGCTCGAGGCGGTTGCCGAGCATGAGCATGACGTGATCGCCCTGCTCGACGCCGACCGAGTGGAGCCAGGCGGCGACCTCGTCGGAGCGCCAGCGCATCCGGTCGAAGGAGTACTTCTCCTCGGAGCCGTCCTCCTCCACGATCCAGAGGGCGGGGCGCTCGTTGCCGATGGCGATCGCGTCGAACCAGTCCACCGCCCAGTTGAAGCGGGGCCCGACGTCCGGCCACTGGAAGGCCTCGTTCGCGGCGACCGCATCGGTGCGGTGCTGCAGGAGGGTGTCGCGGGCGGCGCGGAAGCTCCCGGTGGGGTTCATGCATGTCTCCGTAGCGGTCGAGGTCCGGCCGCTGGCGGGACCGACCCCCATTCTGCTCCCGCTGCGGTGCCGGGTGCTGCGTGGGGGAGGCCCGGTGGGGATGTCCGTCGGAGGGAGCACCTGTGGAGGAGCGGTCGAGTCCGTTTCACGAAGGACGCGGCGTCAGCGGGAGAGCGGAGGGCTCGCCCGCCGCAGCAGGCGCTCCCTCCGCTCCCTCCGCGGGACCTCAGTACTTGATGGACTGACCGCCGTCGATCGGGAGGACGGTCGCGTTCACGTACGAGGCGTCGTCCGAGAGGAGGAAGGCGACGACCGAGGCGATCTCGTCGGCCTCGCCGTAGCGCTTGGTCGGGTTGACCTGGATGAACTCCTCGGCCGCCTTGCGCGGGTTCTGCGGGTCGAGCTGCTTCATCGAGTTCTCGACCATCGGGGTCCAGATGGCCCCGGGCGCGATCGCGTTGATGCGGATGCCGAACTCGCCGTACTCGATCGCGGAGTTGCGGGTGAGGCCGACGACGCCGTGCTTGGCGGCCGCGTAGCCGGACTGGTTGCCGATCGCGGTGATGCCGCCGACGCTCGCGGTGTTGACGACCATGCCCGAGCCCTGCTCGCGCATCACCTTCAGCACCTTCTCGAGGCCGAGGAACACGCCGCGGAGGTTGATCGCGACGACCTTGTCGAACTCGTCGGCCGTGAAGTTCTCGGTGAGGTTCTGGCGGCCCTCGATGCCGGCGTTGTTGAAGAAGCCGTCGATCCGGCCGAAGGCCTCGAGGGTGCGCGCGACATAGGCGTCCACGTCCGCCTCCTTCGACACGTCGGCGAGGACGGTGATCGACTCGGTGCCCTCGGGCAGGACGTCGACCGTGGCGGCGAGGCCCTGCTCGGAGATGTCGACGAGGGCGAGCTTCGCGCCCTCCTGGGCGAGGCGGACGGCTGCGGCGCGGCCCAGGCCGGATCCGCCTCCGGTGATGAGGACGACGCGGTCGGTGAATCGGGTGCTGGTGGTGGTCATGACGACTCCTGCTCGAAGAGGGATGGGCTCGGAGGCCGTGCGGTCGGCGAGTCCGTATCCATGCGTCTGCATGCAATTGACTCCACGATACGCCACAGGTGTCGGTTGAGTCTGAGGGCGCGGTCAGGGATGGAGTGATCCGGGCTGCGGGCGCCCGCGGTCGAGCCCGGTGGACCCTCACGAGCGGGGCCGCAGGATCCGACGCGAGCACTCGGGTTCTGGGCAGAGCCGCCCCCGACCCCGATCCGCCTGGCCGCCGCTTCCGGGCGACCGAGCCGCACCGGCCGAGCAGGCGAATCGCCGAGCCGCCCCGGCCGAGCAGGCGAGTCGCCTGGCCGCGGCCGATCCGCCGCTCGCCCGCCTACAGGTGCGGCTGCCCCGTCGAGGCGCTCGTCCCGCCGTCAACGGCCAGGATCGCGCCGGTGATGTACGCCGCGTCCGCGCTGGCGAGGAACAGCACCGGCGGGGCGATGTCGTCCGGCTGCCCGGGGCGCCCGAGGGCGATGCGGTCGATGAAGGGCGCGAGCTCCTCGGGGGTCGAGGCCATCGACTCGGTCAGCGGCGTCTGCGTGAAGGCGGGCGCGACGGCGTTGACCCGCACACCGTGCGCGCCGAAGTCGAGGGCCAGCGACTGCACGAAGGTCGTGATCGCGCCCTTGGTCGCGTTATAGGCGGCCTGGCCCCAGTCGCCGCGGATGCCCGACACGGAGGAGACGACGACGATGTTGCCGCGGCTCGCCTTGAGGTGGGGGAGCGCTGCCTTCACCGCGTAGAAGAGGGCGTCGACGTTCGTGGCGAAGAGCGAGCGCCAGGCGTCGTCCTCCACCTCATCGATCGGGCCGCCGAGGTGGCCGGCCGCGTTGTTCACGAGGACGTCGATCCCGCCGAACCTCGCGACGGTGCCCTCGACGAGCGCGTCGACCTCGGCTCGGACCGAGACGTCGGTGGGGACGACCAGGACGCGCTCGGCCGGGAAGCCGGCGACGGTCTCCTCGAGCGTGGCGGGGGTGCGCCAGGCGACCGCGACGCTCGCGCCCTGCTCGAGGAAGGCGCGTGCGATGGAGCGGCCGATGCCGGAGCCGGCTCCGGTGACCAGGACGGTGCGTCCGGCGAAGGGGTAGGTGTTCGAGGCGATCATGGCGGTGCCTTCCGGGTGCAGAGGGGCGGCTCGGCGGGGTGCGCCGGGTGCGGCGGGCGTCGGATCCGCCCGGTGCCGATCATCCGCGGCACCCGAGCGGATCGACGGGCCGCCGCGCCGGTACGGAGGAGCTCCCCATCGATCCGCAGCACGGCTCCCGACCCTGGCAACCGCCGCAGAGTGCGGTCCGCGGCCGCGCGGGCTCGGGTAGACCGGAGGGACGCCAGTGGACAGGGGGAACCACCATGGACACCACGAGAACGACCGCTCCGCGCCGGGCGACGGGGCTCCGGGCGGGACGGCGCGCGACCGCGCTGGGCGCCTCGGCACTGCTCGCGGCGCTCGCTCTGAGCGGCTGCACGAGCGGCGCCGACCAGGCGGAGGAGGCGACACCCGCCGTTCCCGGCACCGCTGCTCCGGCGACCGCCGCTCCGACCGCGACGCCCACCGACGCTCCGCTCGGGCCCGTGACGCTGCCCGAGGGAGCGACCGCCGCCGTGCGGTGGACCGACCAGGTCGGCCCCGTCGATCCGCAGAGCGTGTACCTCAGCGGCGACCTGCTGCACATCACCGTCTCGGTCGCCTGCGACACCGAGGACGCCGAGGTGACGATCGAGGTCGTCGGCCTGATGACGAGCGGATCGTCGTGCGTCTACAGCCCGAGCACGACCCGCACCGGCACGGGAGGCGGCAACACGGGCACCATGCAGATCGCCGTCGAGCAGGACGCCGAGATCAGGGTGACGACGGTGCCGGACGACGCGCACTGGTCGGCCGCCGTCTCGACCGGGGCGCGAACGGTCCCCGGGCCCTGACGCCGGTCCGCGCCCTCCGAGAACGCAGAAGTCGCGGTGGTCGAGAGCGGCCACCGCGACGTCCGGGTTCTCGAGTCGCCCGGGGCGTCAGCCGATCGGGACGCCGAGCTCGGCCATGAACGGCACGGCGTCGACCGCCTCGCCGTCGACCCGCGTCTCGAAGTGCAGGTGGCAGCCGGTCGAGGCGCCGGTCGAGCCGCGCAGCGCGATGACCTGGCCGATGGTGACGGTCTCGCCGACCGACACCATCAGCTCGCTGTTGTGGGCGTAGCCGGTCTCGATGCCGCCGCCGTTGTCGAGCAGGATCCAGTTGCCGTAGCTGCCCTGGTACGACGCCTCCTCGACGGTGCCGCTGGAGGCCGCGAGGACGGGCGTGCCGCAGGCGCCGGCGAGATCGGTGCCCTTGTGGAACAGGTTCACGCCGGCGACCGGCGCGTCGGGGCGGGGGCCGTAGCTGCTGCTGATGTGACCGGAGATCGGGACGACCCACGCTCCGGACGCTCCGGCGGCGGCCGCGGTCGACTCGCCGGAGGTGGCGGTGATCGCGTCGAGGGACGCGGTGGGCACGAGGACCTCGGGCTTGGCCTCGGCGGCGAAGGCGTCGCGGGTGACGCTCTGCTGCACGACTCCGGCCGCCACGAAGCTCTGCGGGCGGGCCGCGGCGACGGCGGTGGCCGTGTCGCGGGTCAGCTCGGAGTCGGCGGTGCCGCCCACGGCGAACGCGGGCATCGTCGACGTGATCGCGATGCCGGCCACGAGGGTCATCGCGGCGACGGCGGAGACGCGGGGGCGCGACGGGCCGCGGGAGGGGCGACGGCTGCGGGACTCCTGCTCACGGAGCGAGCGACGGGTCGGGAGGGCGGACGGACTGCCGGTCTCGGCTCCTGCGGGGGTGGGAGTCGAGGCGCGTGACGAACGGTGCATGCAGAGGAGGTTCCAGGTCTGCCGACGCGCGAGGGGGGAGGCGAGCGCCGGGTGGGGCAGTGGGGCTGATCGCACGGCTGAGCCGATGCGACCCTCCAAACTACCCGCGTTCCGCCGGATCCGACCTGAGAGAAACCTCCGGAGTCAAGCGGTTGAGCGCATCGATCGGCTCTCGATCCGGAGTGACGGGGGTGCGCCGGGTCGCCGGTGGGCGTGCTCAGCGGTCGGCGGTGAAGACGAGCAGGGCGATCACACCGGCGATCGTCGCCGCGACTCCGGAGCCCAGGCGCCACCACATCCACTTGTCGCGCCTGGGCCCGCGCACGGGACGCCGGAGGCCGGCGCGGCCCTGGTAGCCGCCGGGATCGTGCTGGAAGACCATGCCCCCAGCCTGCCGAACCCGCGCCCGTCGCGGGGTCGACTCGCCCGCGACTCCCAGCCGCGAACGGCACCGCAGGGCTGAAGCGAGAGCCGAGGAGAAAGGAGGAGAGGCGGCGACCAGGGGGAAGGGGAGGCGGGACGGCACGGGCGCAGAACGGCCGCCGCCCGCGCGCCTAGCGCGGCCCGGGCGCGCTCGCCAGCGGGTTCGCGGGGCGGGTGCCGCTCGGTAGCGTGGGGGAGTCGGCCGGAGCGGTCGACGAGCGGAGGAGCGGACATGGCCGGGACCGGCAAGGATAAGGACGCACGCGACAAGGCGGCGCAGAAGCGCGCGAAGAAGGCGCTGAAGAAGGCCGAGAAGTCGGTGCGCGCGGCGCACGAGGCGGTCCGCGACTCCAGCAAGAAGCTGCGCAAGAAGGCCCGCAAGCTGGCCGAGCAGACCGAGAAGCTCAAGCGGACCCAGGAGAAGGCGGCGAAGAAGGCGGCCGCGGCCGAGAACCGCCCGACCACGCCGAAGCACGCCGCCGAGCCGGCGGTCGGCGCCCTCGACCTCACCCCGCCGCTTCCCGGCTCGCAGGAGCCCGCCGAGGATCAGGAGTCCGCCGAGGACGCCGGTGCCGCGGCCGAGTCCGCCGCCCAGCAGGAGCCGGCCCCCGACTCCGACCCCGCGCACACCCCGGACCTCACCCCGCCGATGCCGCGCTCGGCCTCCTGAGCGCACCCGTCTGAGCGCCGCATGCCGGTGCGGGCTCAGGAGAATCGCACCCGCCGATGCGCCGCCCGCCTGAGAATCCGCACAGGGTACTCGGGCGGGCGTGCCCCGCGAGGTGAACAGCAGGTGAAGCCTCGCGACCACGCCGGAACGCCTCCCGCCGCGGGAGCATCATGTCTGCGTGGATCCCTTCATCCTGCTCGCGCTCGTCGTCGTCACGGCCCTCGCCTTCGACTTCACCAACGGCTTCCATGACACGGCGAACGCGATGGCCACGTCCATCGCGACCGGTGCCCTGAAGCCCCGCACCGCCGTCGCCCTCTCGGCGTCGCTGAACCTCGTCGGTGCGTTCCTCAGCATCGAGGTGGCGCTGACCGTCACCAACGCGGTCGTGAAGATCCAGGACTCCTCGGGCGCACCCGATCCGGCGCTGCTCGAGGACGGCGGATCCGCTCTGCTGCTGATCGTGCTGGCCGGCCTCATCGGCGGCATCGTCTGGAACCTGCTGACCTGGCTGCTCGGCCTGCCGTCGAGCTCGTCGCACGCCCTCTTCGGCGGCCTGATCGGCTCCGCTCTCGCGGGCCTCGGCCTCAACGGCGTCAACTGGGCAGGCGACGGCACGAAGCTCGACGGCGTCGTCGGCAAGGTGATCCTCCCGGCGCTGATGTCGCCCGTGCTCGCCGGAGCGGTCGCGGCGATCGGCACCTGGCTCGTCTTCCGGGTGATCGGCAACCTCGCCGAGAAGAGCCTCCACCGCGGCTTCCGCTTCGGTCAGATCGGCAGCGCCTCCCTCGTCTCGCTCGCGCACGGCACCAACGACGCGCAGAAGACCATGGGAGTGATCACGCTCGCGCTGATCGCGGCCGGCGGCTGGAGCGACACCGAGTCGGTCCCCTTCTGGGTCAAGCTCAGCTGCGCGCTGGCCATCTCGCTCGGCACCTACATCGGCGGCTGGCGGATCATCCGCACCGTCGGCAAGGGCCTCGTCGAGATCGACACCCCGCAGGGCATGGCCGCCGAGAGCGCCTCCGCCGCGGTCATCCTCGCCTCCAGCCACCTCGGCTTCGCCCTCTCGACCACCCACGTCGCGACCGGTTCGATCCTCGGCTCCGGAGTCGGCCGCCCCGGCGCGCAGGTGCGCTGGCGCGTGGCGCTGCGCATGGTGATCGCCTGGGTCATCACGCTCCCGGCCGCCGCTCTCGTCGGCGCCGTGATGTGGTGGATCGGCCACCTCGTCGGAGGCGCGGCAGGCGGCCTCCTGATGGCCGCGATCCTCGTCGCCGTCGCCTCCCTCATCTACATCCGCTCGCGCCGCGACAGCATCGGCGCGCACAACGTCAACGACGAGTGGCAGGACGCGGCGGCACGCCCCGCGCCCGAGACCGCCGGCGTCTGAGCGAAAGGATCCGCACCGTGCTCTCCCTCTTCCTCTCCGCCGCCGGTCAGGTGGCGATCGTCGCCGTGCTCCTCGGAGCAGGCCTGCCCGTGCTGTTCGCCGTCGGCGTCCGCTCCTTCGCCGTCGCCGCCGGTGCTCCCGCCTCGGGCGGGTCCGACGCCCCCGCGGTCCGGAGCGGTCTGCCCGCCCCGGTGCTGCGCGGGATCGGCGTGCTCTGCTTCGCCCTCGTCGTCGGCTCCGTGGTGATCGGCCTGAGCGTCATCATCGCGACGGGTCTCGGCCAGTCGGTGAGCTTCGAGCACGTCATCCCGACCTTCGTGCCCAAGGGCTGAGCATGGCCTCGACCGATCCGATCGCGGCGCGGGAGGGGATCGTCGCCCGCGTGGTCGGCTGGCTGCGCGCGGGCTACCCGTCCGGCGTGCCGGAGCAGGACTACCTGCCGCTGCTGGGCCTGCTGCGCCGCAGCCTCACGACGGACGAGGTCGAGCAGGTCGTCGCGCGGCTCCTGTCGGAGTCGGAGCGGGCCGAGACGGTCGTCTCGCGAGCCGTCGTGCGCGAGCGGATCGAGCAGCTGCTGCTCGGACCGGCGCTGCCCGAGGACGTCGCCCGCGTCTCCTCGCGGCTCGCGAGCGCGGGCTGGCCGCTGGCGGGCCCGGAGTCGTTGGCCGAGCCGGACACCCGCGAGGGCCTCGTCACGCGCATCGTCCGCTGGCTGCGCGCCGGCTACCCGGCCGGGCTGCCCGAGCAGGACTTCGTGCCGCTGCTGGCGCTCCTCCGCCGCCGTCTGAGCGACGAGGAGGTGGCCGAGGTGGCCGCCGGTCTCGCCGCCGACGCGCCCGCCTCCCGCGCGGACGTCGGCACAGCGATCGCCGGAGTGACCTCGGAGCTGCCCTCGGAGGAGGACATCGAGCGCGTGCGCCGGTCGCTGGCCGCGCTGGGCTGGCCGGAGGAGTTCGCGAGCTGACGCGCCGCGGCCCGGGTCTCGGGCCGCAGGAGTCCGCGTGCCGATCCGCCGCTGTCGCCGGCGATCCGGCCGGAGAGGCCGCCGGCCGACCGCGCCGCGATCCCGGGCGGTCCAGCCGTCGAAGGGTGACCCCGCCGGGACCAGGACGCGGACGCTGCAGCGGGCCGGGCCCGCCGTGAGCGGGCGGGACGAGCGCTGGAGCGTGTCCTCGGGCGGGCGACAGGCGGCCGCCCGGTCGGCAGGGGAGTCGCGGGGTCACGACGCGCGCCGTCCGCCGTCCTAGGTTCGGCCCGGGTCCGGATCGGCTGCGCAGCCGGCTGCCGGACCGCAGCCCGACCGGAAGGACACCCCATGCCCGCACCCACCATCGTCCTCGTCCACGGAGCGTTCGCCGACGCCGCGAGCTTCGCCCCGGTCACGCGGATCCTGCTCGACGCCGGCCACGCCGTGCGCGTCCCGGCCGTGCCGAACCGCAGCCTGCTGGGCGACGCGGAGTACCTCCGCTCCTTCGTGGAGCAGCTCGACGGGCCGGTCCTGCTGGCGGGCCACTCCTACGGCGGCGCCGTGATCACGGTGGCGGGCGCCGCCGAGAACGTGGTCGGCCTCGTCTACCTCGCGGCCTACGCGCTCGAGGAGGGGGAGAGCCTCGGGCAGCTGCAGGGAGCCTTCCCCGACTCCGACCTGCCGGCGAACCTCGTCTACACCCCGTTCCCGATCGACGGAGCGGAGCCGGGCACGGACGTGTCGGTCGCGGTGTCGGCGTTCCCGGAGGTGTTCGCGGCCGGGATCGATCCGGCCGAGGCGGCCGTGCTCGCGGTCGGCCAGCGCCCGCTCGCCGCTCTGGCCTTCGGTGAGGCCGCTCCCGTCGCCGCCTGGCGGACCCGGCCGAGCTGGGGCGTCGTCGCGGCCGCGGACCGGACGATCAATCCGGACGTCGAGCGGTTCGGCTACCGGCGGGCGGGCGTGCGCTCGGTCGTCGAGCTCGACGCGCCGCACCTGGTGATGCGCTCGCACCCGGAGGAGGTCGCGCGGGTCATCGCCGACGCCGCGGCGGAGCTGAGCTGACCGCGGATTCTTACCGATCGCGGAGGGGTGCGCCGCGTTCCGGTGCGCTCCTCCGCACCCCGCCGCGCACCGCCCCCACCCGGAAGCACGCCCCGCCGATCTAGGTACTCCCGCCGCGGATCTAGGTCGGCGTCGCGTGGAGTCGGGCCCGCCTCCTCCCTAGCCTCGAAGGGAGAGAAGGGCGGGATCGTGGACACGGACACCGCGCGGCTCGGCGCCTACCTCCGGGGGCACCGCGACCGGCTGCGCCCTGACGAGGTCGGCCTGGGCGCCGACGGCAGGCGCCGCGTCAGCGGGCTGCGCCGCCAGGAGGTCGCCGTGCTCGCGGGGATCAGCCCGGACTACTACCTGCGGCTCGAGCAGGGCAAGGACCGCCGCCCCTCGGCGCAGGTCCTGGACGCTCTGGCCCGGGCGTTCCGTCTCGACGCGGACGGGCGCGACTACCTCTTCCGGCTCGGCGGACACGCCGCGCCGCGCCGCTCACCGGGCTGGGCGCAGGCCGGGCCGACCCCGGCGCAGGTCGGCAGCCTGACGAGCATGGTCTCGTCCTGGACCACGACGCCCGCCTACGTGGTCGACCGCTACCTGGACCTCGTCGCCGTGAACGAGCTCGGCCGCCTGTTCCTCCCCCTGGCCTGCGAGCAGGGGACCAACATGATCGAGGCCGTCGTCGACGCCGCGGCGCTCGAGACCGACGCCGAGCGGCACGAGGACTGGGACCGCACGATCGCCGTGATGACCGCCGCCCTCCGCTTCCACTCCGACCCGGCGGACCCGCGTCTGCGGGTCCTGGTCGCCTCGCTCGGCGGCCGCTCGCGGGTGTTCCGCCGCGTCTGGGCGAGCCAGGAGGCGTATCCGCTCCGCGAGGGCTCGTCGCCGGTGCGCGTCGACCCCTTCGGCTTCATCGCCTTCCGCTGGCAGACTCTGGAGGTGCACGGAGGCGACCACTTCCTGACCTCCTTCTTCGGCGCCCCCGGCAGCGCCGCGGCCGCCGCGATCGATTTCATCCGGGCCCGTCACCGGGTCGAGGAGTGTCTGCGCGAGGGTGCGATACTCGACGCGTGAAGCGGGACGCGCTCGTCGTCGGTCGGGGATCGGAGCTCGCGCGGCTCCGGCTGATGGTCGACGGCATCGCCGCCCACGGGTCGGCGCTCGTCATCGACGGGGACGCCGGGGTCGGCAAGACCACCCTGGTCGAGGAGGTCGTCGCCTACGCCCGCGCACGCGATGTGCGGGTGCTGCGCACCGCGGGCTCCGCAGCGGAGTCGGGCGACCAGTACGCGGCGCTGCAGCTCCTCCTGCACCCGCTCCGCCCGGGCCTCGACGGCCTGCCCCTGCCGCAGCGGGACGCGCTCCGCGTGGCCTTCCATCTGGCCGAGGGAGTGCAGCCGACGCCGCTCCTGGCCGGCCTCTCGGCCCTGACCCTCCTGAGCGACGCCGCCGCCGATCGGCCCCTGCTGGTCGTCGTCGAGGACCTGCACCGGATCGACCCGGAGTCGGCGTGGGCGCTGCGGATGCTCGCCCGGCGCATCGGCGAGGACCGCGTCGTCGTCGTGATGACCACGAGGGACCGGCCCGAGGAGGACTCCGGCCTCGAGCACCTCCACCTCGGGCCGCTGTCGGCCGCCGACTCGGCCGCTCTCCTCGACACGCTCCCGCATCCTCCTCGCGGCGCCGCCCGGCGCGCTCTGCTCGACCTCGCCCGCGGGAATCCGCTCGCCCTGGTGGAGCTGACCGGACGCGACCCGTCCGCCGACGAGGCGGAGGACCGCGCGGTGACCGGACGCCTCGAATCGGCCTTCGCCGAGCGCTTCGCGGAGCTCGACCAGCCCTCGCGGCTCGCCGTGCTGGCCGTGGCGCTGGGCGACGTCGCGACGGCGGAGGAGGCGAGCCGGCTGGCGAACCTGGCGATCGGCCGCCACCCCGACCCCTCCTGGATCGACAGGGCCGTCGCCGCGTCGCTGCTCAGCTGGACGCCGGGGAGCGGACTCCGCTTCCGGCACCCTCTCGTGCAGTCCGCGGTGACGAGCGTGAGCCGCCCCTCCGAGCGCGCGGCCGTGCTCCGCACGCTCGTCCAGGAGCACCGCGACGACCCGAGCCGGACGCTCTGGTGGCGGTCGGAGCTCGCGACCGGCTCTGACGGGCCGGTCGGCGAGGAGCTCGCCGGTCTCGCGGCGTCCGGCCTCGCGACGGGCGACGTCGTCCTGGCGGCTCAGGCGATGGAGCGGGCGGCGGAGCTGACCCCCGCGGGGCCGCTGCGCGTCTCGCGCCTGATCGACGCGGCCGAGTACTCCGGGCTCGCCGGCCGGACCGCGGAGGCGGCGCTGCTCGTGCACCGCGCGGCGGTCGAGACCGTCGATCCGGTGCTCACCGCCCGCGCCGCCTGGACGCGCGAGACGCTGCCGACCGGGCGCACGGCCCTCTCGCGGGGCGACCTCTCGCCCGCGCTCGCCGCAGTGACGGCGCTGCAGAGCCACGGAGCCGTCGACGCCGCGACCGCCGCGCTCCTGCACCTCGCCGCCATCGCCTGGGACCACAACCGCGAGGCGTCGCCCGGCGAGCCGATGATCCAGGCGGTGCGCGCGCTCGCCCTCGACGACTCCGACCCGCGCGCCGTCCTGCTCGCGGCGGTCACCGAGCCGATCGCCCGCGGCGACGAGGTCGTCCGCCGGGCGCTCGCGGCGGCCGGCGGGGCGAGCGGTCCGGAGGAGGCGTGGTGGCTCGGCTACGCGCTGAACACGGCGGGCGAGGTCGAGGTCGCCCGGGAGCTCCTGGAGGAGGCGATCACCGGGCTGCGCGCGCGCGGCGACATCCGGATCCTCCCGCAGGCGCTCCTCGCCGCCTCGATGACCACGTCGCTCGCCGGCCGCTTCTCGCGCGCCCGCTCCTTCGCCGAGGAGGCGCTCGTCCTCGGGAGCGACCTGGGGGACGTCGGCTTCGAGACCGCGTCCCGGGCCTGCCTGGCCTGGTTCGACGCGATGGAGGGCGTCGCGCCCGATCCCGAGGCGATCAGCGCGGGCAGCGCGATCGGCGCGGCCGTCCTCTGCTCGAGCGTGATGCGGGCGACGCTCCGCGGATCGCGAGCGGCGGTGGCGGTCCTCGAGTCGCGACCGGGCGACGCCGTGCCGGAGCTCCTGCCCCTCCTCGACAGGGACGACGACTCCCTGAACCCCGGCTTCGCGATCCTCACCACGCCCGATCTCGTCGACGCGGCTCTCGCGATCGGGGACGTCGGAGTCGTGCGCCTGCACGCCGCGAGGCTGGAATCGCTCTTCGAGCGCTGGCACCAGCCGATGATCGAGGCGGCCCTCCGGTACGCGCAGATCGCCGTGGCGCTCGCCGACGGAGCGCCGGACGTCGCGGCCGGGCTGCTCCGCCGGACTCCGCCGCCGCTCCCGTACGTGCGGGCGCGGGCGCTGCTGCTCGTGGGCGACGGGCTGCGCCGGGCCGGTCAGGCGGCGGAGGCGCGGCCCCTCCTCCGCGAGTCGCTGGCGATGCTCGAGGAGCTGCCGATCCACGCCTGGGCCGATCGGGCCCGTGACGCGCTCCGGGCCGCCGGAGGGAGGATCGCGGATGCGCCGTCGCCGGCCGCGGCCACGCTGACCCCGCAGGAGCTGCGCATCTGCGCTCTCGCGAGCACGGGGCTGTCGAACCGCGCGATCGCGCAGAACCTGTTCCTCTCGCCGCGCACGGTCGGCGCGCACCTGTACGCGGCGTACCGCAAGCTCGGGATCGGCGGGCGGGGCGAGCTCGCCGCGGTGCTCGGCAGGGACGCGGGCGCCGACGCCTGAGGCCCGACTCCGCTCGCAGGGGCACCCGGGCCCCTCTTCGAGCGCAGACGCGCAGGCGCGCCCCGGAACGGCCGGGACGCGCCTGCGAGCGTGCCGCGCTACTCCTGGATGAAGGCCAGCAGGTCGGGGTTGATGACGTCGGCGTGGACGGTCAGCATGCCGTGCGGGTAGCCCTCGTAGATCTTGAGCGTCGAGTTCTGCAGCAGCTCGTGCTGCTTGAGCGAGGCGTCCTTGTAGGGGACGACCTGGTCGTCGTCGCCCTGGGTGACGAGGACGGGGACGGTGATCGCCTTCAGGTCCTCGGTCTGGTCCGTCTCCGAGAAGGCCTTGATGCCCTCGTAGTGCGCGAGCGCGGATCCGGTCATGCCCTGGCGCCACCAGTTGTCGACCACGGGCTGCGAGAGCTCGACGCCCTCGCGGTTGAAGCCGTAGAAGGGCCCGGAGGCCACGGCCTGGTAGAACTCGGCGCGGTTCGCCGCGAGAGCGTCGCGGAAGCCGTCGAACACCGAGATCGGCGTGCCCTCGGGGTTCGCCTCGGTCTGCACCATCAGCGGCGGGACCGACGAGACGAGGACGGCCTTGGCCACGCGGCCCTGGGGCTCGCCGTACTTCGCGACGTAGCGCGCGACCTGGCCGCCTCCGGTGGAGTGGCCGATGTGGATCGCGTTCCGCAGGTCGAGGTGCTCGACGACCGCGTTCACGTCGCTGGCGTAGTGGTCCATGTCGTGTCCGGTGCCGACCTGGGTCGAGCGTCCGTGCCCGCGGCGGTCGGTCGCGATGACGCGGTAGCCGTGCGCGTGGAAGAACAGCATCTGCGCGTCCCAGTCGTCGGACGACAGCGGCCAGCCGTGGTGGAAGACGATGGGCTGCGCGTCGGTGCTGCCCCAGTCCTTGTAGTAGATCTCGACGTCGTCGTCCGTGGTCACAAACGGCATCTTCGAACCTCCGTGCTCGTGTCGATCCCGAGCCCGGCCCGGGTCGTGTCCAAGGTGGTGCCTCCCCGGATGAGGGTGGGGAGCGGCTCCACGATAGGGGCGTGGGAGCGCTCCCTGAAGAGCGCGGGGAGATGTTCCGACGATCGTCCAGACCTGGTCGCCCGGGCGGTGCCGGGGCCGCCGGCCGCGCTCGCCGAGTGGGGTCGGATGACTCGTGACCGGCACCGCGGACGCTGACAGGATCGCGGCGGACGCGCCCTCCCGCGGCGCGCGGATCGGAGGTCGCGATGCCCACGACGACGCCCACGACGACGCCCACGACGACGGCCCTGCCGACGCGCAGGACGACGACGCCCCAGCGGGCGGTGCTCCGGTGACCGTCGAGGACCGCGTCCCGATCGAGCCGCAGGCGGTCGTCGCTCCGCTCAGCCGGTCCGCCGTCTTCCTCTCGCTCGACATCGTCGGCGGGCAGGACGCCGCGGACCGCGTGCGGGACGTCGTCGCCGACGTGGGCGGGATCCTCCGCGCGGTCGGCTTCCGCGACCTGGGCCTGCGCCTCTCCTGCCTGGTCGGGATCGGGAGCGACGCGTGGGACCGCTTCGGCGGGGAGGGGCGCCCCGCGCAGCTGCACCCGTTCCGGGAGGTGGTCGGCGCGGCGCACACGGCCGTCTCGACGCAGACCGACCTCCTGTTCCACATCCGGGCGGAGCGGGACGACGCCTGCTTCGAGTTCGAGCGCCTCCTGCTCGACGCGCTCGGCGAGGACGTCGTCGTCCGCGACGAGGTGGTCGGCTTCCGCTACTTCGACAACCGCGACCTGCTGGGCTTCGTCGACGGCACCGAGAACCCGACCGGGGAGGCGCTGCCCCGCGTCGCGCTGATCGGCGCGGAGGACGCGGCGTTCGCGGGCGGCAGCTACCTGGTCGTGCAGAAGTACCTGCACGACCTGACGTCCTGGCACGCGCTCACCACCGAGCAGCAGGAGCGGGTCATCGGCCGGAGCAAGGCCGACAACGTCGAGCGCGAGGACGATCCGGCGCAGCTCTCGCACAAGGGGCTCGCGACCGTGGTCGACGCCGGCGGGACCGAGCACGACATCCTCCGCGACAACATGCCCTTCGGCCGGCCCGGCAGGGGCGAGTTCGGCACGTACTTCCTCGGCCTGGCCGCCGACCTGTCGGTGATCGAGACGATGCTGACGCGGATGTTCGTCGGCGTGCCCGCGGGCCGGCACGACCGCCTCCTCGACTTCTCGACCGCGACGACCGGCGGGGTCTACTTCGTGCCCTCGCGGGACGTGCTCGAGGGCCTGGGCGGCTGAGCGCGGCCGGTCGTCGGGGGGCGGATCGAGTCGGATGACCGTGGTGCCGCCCGGGCCGGAGCGGTGGGATCGGAGCAGCGCAGGCGCGCAGGACGATCAGCAGGGAGAACGCCGTGGAACCCGACGACAGCACCGCTCCGCACCACGAGACCCCCGGTTTCGGAGACCCGGACCTCCCCCAGGAGGGGATCGTGAACACCGAGGGCGATCCCTCGGCGAACACGATGACCGGCCCGCAGAACCGCGTCCTGGAGGGACTGTTCCCGAACCAGATCGCCGCCCCCGCGACGGACATCAGCACGCAGCCGTTCTTCTGGTCCTCCTTCAACATCTCGCCGCGGCGGGTGCAGCGGGGAGGCTGGGCGCGCGAGCTCACGCAGGCCGACTTCGCGATCTCGAACGAGATCGCCGGCGTGAACATGTACCTCGAGGCCGGCGGGATCCGCGAGCTGCACTGGCACCAGAGCGCCGAGTGGGCGCTGATGACCAAGGGGAACTGCCGCATCACCACGCTCAGCCGCACCGGCCGGCCCAGCGTCGACGACGTGCAGGAGGGGGACCTCTGGTACTTCCCGCCCGGCCTGCCGCACTCCCTGCAGGGCCTCGGCCCGGACGGGGCGGAGTTCGTGCTCGCGTTCGACGACGGCGAGCAGTCCGAGAGCAACACGCTCCTGCTCACCGACTGGTTCGCGCACACGCCGCCGGACGTGCTGGCGAAGAACTTCGGCGTCGCGCAGGAGGTCTTCCGCGACATCCCGCTGCACGACCTCTGGATCTTCCCGGGCGACGTGCCCGGCGACCTCCAGGCCGACCGGGCCGCGGCCGGGGTGCAGGACGGCGACGAGGCGGTGATCTTCCGGCTCTCCCGCTTGGAGCCCGTGCACCAGAACAGCGGCGGCCGGATCCAGATCGCCGACAGCACGAACTTCCCGGCCTCGCGCACGGTCTCGGCCGCGCTGACGACCGTCGAGCCCGGCTCGATGCGCGAGCTGCACTGGCACCCCAACGCCGACGAGTGGCAGTACTACCTCCGCGGATCCGCTCGGATGACCGTCTTCAACACCGGCCCGCACGCCAACACGACCGACTTCCACGCCGGAGACGTGGGCGTCGTGCGCCGCAACTTCGGCCACTACGTGGAGAACACCGGCGACGACACGCTGGTCTACATCGAGACTTTCAAGAGCTCCCGCTACGAGGAGGTGTCGCTCGCCCAGTGGCTGAGCCACCTGCCGCCGTCGCTGGTCGCGCAGCACCTGAACATCCCGGAGGAGGTGCTGGCGACCTTCCCGCCCGGGACGCAGGGGATCACTCCGCTGCGCTGAGGGAGGGACGCGCGGAGGGGACGGGGACATGGCGGAGGATCACGAGGCGGCGCTCCTGCCGTGGGCGGGGAGGGCGGCGGTGCTGCTGGACCGGCACCTGCGCGTGCTGGCCGCGACTCCGCTCGCGCGGGCGCTCTCGCCCGCCTTCGCCCCGGGAGTGAGCATCGCCCGCTTCACCTTCCTGGACTCGTCCGAGGTCGAGGACCTGCCCTGCTGGGGGTCCGCCGCCGACCAGGTCGCGGCGATGCTCCGGGACTCGCTCGAGCGGCACCGGGGGGACCGGGAGTTCCTGACGGTCGTCGGGGAGCTCTCGGCGAGGAGCCCCCGGTTCGCGGACTCGTGGGCGGCCGGGGCGGAGGCCGACGCACGCGGGTCGGTCGTGTTCCTCGACACCGCGGTCGGCTCCGTTCCGATGGACTACCGGCTGGTCCGGGACGGCGCGCGCCTCCTGCTCCTGTTCGAGGCGGGTGACGCGGCGGGCCGCGAGGCGCTCGCGCGGCTCGCCGCCACTGATCAGGCGCCGGCCGGGGCCGCCAGCGCGGTGCCCGACTCCGGAGCGGGTCGCAGCGAGGCGAGGACGTCGACGGCCGCGGCCGCCGGAGTCCCCGCTGCCGCGAGGTAGGTCACGACGTACCGGCCCGGAGCGCCGGCGAGCTCCAGGGTCTGCATCTCGAGGTCGAGCCAGCCGAACGGCTCGACGTGGACGCGGATCCACCGGTGGGTGAAGGGGCGGACCTGGTACTCGGCCCAGATCGACCGGAACAGCGGATTCTCGACCGAGCACTCGCCGACGATCTCGTGCAGCCGCGGATCGTCGGGGTCGCTGTAGAACCGCAGCGCGGCGATCAGCTCGCGGAAGACCTGGCCCCACGCCTGCAGCTGGTCCGGCGGGTCGCCGTTCGCCACGGCGCGCACGTAGCCGCGGGACGTGGAGAGCAGCATGTTGGCGCCGGGCACGCCCTTGTCGGGGGCGAGACGGCTCATCAGGTCGTTCGCGCCGAGGACGTCGAGGTTGCGGTCGAACGCGTACGCCGGGGTCCTCGGCCAGTGGGCGAGCAGCGACTCCACGCCCTGGCCCGGCGGAGGAGAGTCGGGACCGTGCGGGCCGGGGCGCAGCCGGGCCAGCCGGAAGAGGTAGGCGCGCTCGAACTCGTCGAAGGCGAGCGCCTCGGCGAGGGCGTTCAGCACCTGGTCGGACGGGGCGACCGCGTGCCCCTGCTCGACGCGGAGGTAGTAGTCGCGGCTGATCCGGGCGCGGTCGGCGACCTCCTCGCGGCGCAGGCCCGACACCCGCCGCCGGGTGCCCGCGGTCGGCACGCCGACCTGCTCCGGCCGCAGCGCCGCCCGGCGAGCGCGGAGGAACTCCGCGAGGGGGCTGCGAGAGCTCATCGTGCGACTCCATCGGATCACCCGCCGGGTCGAGCGGCGGTCGTGCGGGGGTGGGGCCGTACCGGTCGTCCGGTGGGACACAGAGTACCGTCGGGCGCTCGCGGGGCCCACTGCCCTGCTGCGCCTCCTGCCCGGCGCCGACCGGGGGCCGGGCGCTCGGGACGGTTCGCCAGAGGGAGCGCTCCGGAGGGTTCCGACAGAGGGAGGAGAGCGCGGCCGCGCCCGGCGGTCAGCATGGGGTCCTCGGAACCCGTCCCTCAGGAGTCGCGATGACGATCAGTGCACTCTCCTCGCCGCCCGCGCACCCGAGCGCCCCCGAGGACGTGGTGGTCCGGATGCTGAGCTCGGCGTCGCCCGCGCGGGAGCGGCTCCTGGTGGTCGAGGGCGGGATCGGCTCGGGCCGGACGCACATGCTGCGCTCCGCCGCGGCCACCGCTCGCGCCGCCGGCTGCGAGGTCGTGGAGGTGCGGCCGGACCGGGGCGACGCCGTGATCGGCGCGTCCTCGCTCGCGCTGTTCGCCACGCTGATCGGCCGTCTGCAGCGGGTGCGCGACTCCTCCGCCTCGCCCTGCGACCCCGGCTTCCTGATCGTCGTCGACGACTGGGAGCGGTTCGACGTCGCCGCCCGCGAGACCCTCCAGGCCCTGGTGACCCGGCTGGTCGACGAGGTCGGCGCCGCCTGCCTCCTCGCCACCGGCGACCGGCGCGTCCTCGCCGGCTGGGAGGGCCTCCGGCACCGTCGCACCGAGCCCCTCGACGCGGAGGCGGCCTGCGGCTTCCTGCGCGCCCACGGCGGCCGGCGGTCGCTCGCCGTCGAGGCGCGCCTGCTGCGGGTCGCGGAGGGGAATCCGCTGCTCCTCGACGTCCTCGGGCGGGCCTGGGCCGACGAGGACGCTCCCTCGCCCTTCCCGGTCTACCCGCGGCTCGAGCAGGCCGAGACCAGGGTGCTCGACCTGCTGGCTCCGCTGTCGGAGGAGTGCCGGGAGGCGCTCCTGGTCGCCGCGGTGGCGGGCGCCGAGTTCCCGGAGAGCATCGGGTCGGCCCTCGGAGACGGGGACAGCGCCCTGGTGCAGGCGGGGATCCTGACGGCGGGCGGCCGTGCGTTCCGCGACCCGGTGGTCCGAGCGGTGGTGCTCTCGACGGCGACGCCCCGAGCGCTGCGGGCGGCACGGAGGCGGCTCGCCGAGCGCCCGGAGTCGGCCCCGCACCTCCGCCTGCTGCTCGCGGCGGACGACGCCGCCGGGCCGGAGGAGCGGGCGCGGCTGCTGAGGGACGCGGCGGAGGAGCGACTCCGCGCGGGTCGGCCGCAGGAGGCGCTGCTCCTCCTCGCCGAGGCGCGCTCGAGTGCGCGCGGTGCTGCTCTGCGGGAGGAGCTCGAGGCGCGCGCGGCCGCCGTCGCGGCCTTCACCGGCGACGCGGCGGCCCTCGAGCGGGTGGTCGAGCGCTCGCGGGAGGACGGCGGGGTTCCCGGGGCCGGCGTCGAGGCGGCGCGGCTGGCCGATGCGCTGCTCCGCACGGGGGACGTGGGCGGGGTCCGCCGCGCGGCCCTCCGGGGGCTCGGCGCTCGGGTGGGGCGTGGGGGCGCGGGAGTCGGTGGTGCCTCGCTCGCCGGCGGTGCCTCGTCTGTCGGTGGTGCCTCTCCTGTCGGTGGTGCCTCTCCAGTCGGCGGTGTCGCTCCCGCCGAGACCGACGCCTCCCGCGACGACGCCAGCAGCTTCTCCGCCGACCGCGTCGCCCCTCACGACGCCGCCGCCGACCTGCTGGCGACCGTCCTCCACCTCGCCTGCATGCTCCGCGGCGATCCCGCGTGGTGGCAGGAGGCGCTCGCCGTCGGCGAGGAGCGCCCCCTCGATCCCGTCCTGCGCCTCGTGGAGGCCTGCGTGCGGCCGGTCCCGGACGAGGAGTGGGAGCGTCGTCTGCGGCTCGCCGAGGACTCCGCGGTCACGGGCGACCCGTGGAAGACGGTCGCGCTGCATCTCGCCTGGTCGCTGCTCGAGGTCTCGGACGAGCGCCGCGACCGCCTCGCCGGGCTCCTCGACGGCGGGGAGGAGGCGGACGGCCTGCCCGGCGCCCTCGCCCTCCTCCGCCGCGGCACCGCCGCACTCGACGGCGGTCGCCTCGACGACGCCTCGGCCGACCTCGCCCGCGCCGCCGCCCGCGCCGACGACCTGCCCGCCGTGCGCGCGCTGATCGACGCGACTCGAGCCCGGGTCCACGCCGTGCAGGGCGACCGCGCACGCACCCTCGAGTGCGCCGAGCGCGCGACGGCCTGGGCGCTGCGGCACGGAGCGGCGTCGGTCGCGCGCGCCGCCGATCACGCCCTGTGCTCGCTCGACCTCGGCGGCGGCCGCTTCGAGGAGGCGCACGCCCGCTCCTCCTCCCGCGCCGGCGGCGATCCGCTGGAGCTCCTCGACGCCGCCGAAGCCGCCTCGCGCCTCCGCCTGCCCGAGCACTGCGCCGAGCTGGCGGCGGCCGCGGCGGAACTCGCCGCGCGGCCCCTCGCTCCCCGCGGGCGGATGCTCGCCCTCGCGGCGACCGCGGTCCTCGATCCGACCGGCGGCGCGGGCGCCCTCTTCGAGCGCTCCCTCGACCCGGCCTCCGAGGAGTGGCCGTTCGAGCGGGCGCGCGTCCAGCTCTGCCACGGCGAGTGGCTGCGCCGCCGGATGCGCCCGCTGGAGGCGCGCACCCGGTTCCGCCAGGCCGCCGCGGGATTCGCCGCGGTGGGGGCCGAGCTCTGGCTCGCCCGCGCCCAGCACGAGCTGCGGGCGGCGGGCGGAGCGGGGGAGGCGCCGGTCGCCGCCGACCTCAGCGAGCAGGAGCGGCGCGTGGTCTCCCTGGCCGCCGCGGGCCTGTCGAACAAGCAGATCGCCCAGCAGCTCTTCGTCTCGCCCCGCACCGTCAGCGGGCACCTGTACCGGATCTTCCCCAAGCTCGGGGTGACCTCGCGGGCCGGGCTCCGCGACGCGCTCCTCAGCCTCGAGGACGCCCGGAGCGCGTGACGGAGCCGCAGGATCGAGTCATCCGACCTGGTGCCTGCCGCCGCGGGAGGCGCATGCTGAGCGCATGACGTCGCAGCAGATGATCGACCCCTCCGTCCCGCCGAGCGGCCCCGGCTGCGTCGAGTGCGAGCAGTCCGGCTCGTGGTGGCTGCACCTGCGCCGCTGCGCGCTCTGCGGGCACATCGGCTGCTGCGACGACTCGCTGAACCGCCACGCGACGGCCCACTACCGCTCGACGGGCCACGCGATCATCCGCAGCTTCGAGCCCGGCGAGGACTGGTTCTGGGACTACCGGACCGACGACTACGCCGACGGCCCCGCGCTGGCCGACCCGCAGAGCCACCCGGCGAGCCAGACCACCCCGGGGCCGAAGGACCGCATGCCGCGCGACTGGCAGTACCTCCTCGCCGAGCGCGCCGAGCGCGGCTGAGCCGCGCGCCTCCGCGAGAGCGCAGGACTTTCGCGAGAGTCCAGGAGTTGTCGCACTCGGCATCGACTGCGACAACTCCTGGACAGTCGCCGGCCGCCGGCTCCCTGCGCACGTCCGCAGGCGGCGTGCAGCCAGAAGTCGCCGTGCTCGCGACCGACGACGGCTACTTCTGGATGGTCGCGGCGGCCCGCCCAGGAGCGATCGCCACGAGGGTCCAGGAGTTGTCGCACTGGGCGTCGAGTGCGACAACTCTCGAGCAGTCGCGGCCGTCGGAGCCGCCGACGCCCAACGCTTGTCCACAGGCGGCGAGTAGCCAGGAGTCGCCGTACTCGCGACCGACCACGGCGACTGCTGAATGTTCGCGGCGGCCCGCCGAGGAGCGATCGCCACGAGAGTCCAGGAGTTGTCGCACTGGGCGTCGAGTGCGACAACTCTTGAGCAGTCGCGGGAGCAGTCGCGGGAGCAGGTCGGAGCCAGCTGACCAGCCGGCGGCCGACGCGGCGCCTCAAGTGCGCCCGTCAGCTCAGGACGCCGCCCGCCGGCCGGGCCCCGCCCCGTCACCCCCTCTCGACCCCGTCCAGCGCCTCCGCCTCGGCGATCCGCAGCCGCATCTGCCGGTAGCGGTGGAACTGGTACACCCCGTGCAGCACCGCGAGGACGACCGCGGCCGCCATCCCGCACGCGATCGCGGGGACCTCGTCCGCGCCGCTCTGCGTCAGCGCGAGCGCGACTCCGGCGCCCGCCACGATCGAGTTGACCACCGCGATCGCCGAGGACATCGTGAAGAAGATGCCCCGCCAGCTCTGCCGCCGGCCGATCTCGAGCAGCTCGTTCGGCGCGTGGCGGCCACGCGGCACCGCGAAGTAGGCGCCCGCGCCCGGCAGCAGCGTTCCGTAGTAGCGGCGGATGCGCTGGATGGCCGTCAGCGCGGCGATGTCCTCCATCGAGGTCTGCACCAGCCGCTCGTAGGTGAACACCCCCAGCAGCACGACGACCGGGATGATCACCGCGAGGAACCCCATCGCGTACCGGGTCGGGGCAAGGAAGCCGAAGGCCACGAGCGAGCTGGAGAGCATCGTCAGGTAGAGCGAGGCGCGGCTGCTCGACTCCGTCACGGTGATCCCGCGCGCCGACTCCAGCACGAAGTGCTCGGTCAGCAGGGCGTTGAGGAACGCGGCCGGCCGGTCCGGGAGCGACGCGGCGGAGACGGCGGCCTCGGGCAGCGCGGGCGTGCGGGGAGAGTCCTCCTCGTCGAGGCGGTCGCCCGGCTCCGGATTCACGGCCGCACCTCTCGCGGGGCCGCCCCGCGGCGTCCGCTCTTCGAGTCATCCGACTCGCGCACCGGCTCCACCCGCGCGCCTACCGTCGGACGCGACGCCGAGCACCGCCACCGGGGCGCGTGCGCAGACACCGAAGGGCCGTTCATGATCGACACCCGCCACCTCCACTCGAACCAGCGAGACACCCTCGAGCGGCTGCTCGAGGACTCGCCGAGCCACAACGTCCTCTGGGCGGACGTGCTGACGCTGCTCGAGGCCGTCGGCACCGTCCACGAGAAGCACGACGGCGCCTTCTCGGTCACGGTCGGCTCGACGACCGAGACCCTCCACCGGCCGCACCACAAGGACGTGGACGAGCAGCAGCTCGTCGACCTGCGCCGCCTGCTCCGCGGAGCGGGGTACGGCGCATGAGCGCGGGGACGCCCGCCGACCTCACCGGGTCGGCAGCCGAGCGCCTCCGCCGGCTGGACGCGCTCGACGCGGGTGCGCTGACCGAGGAGTGGCTGCTGCGCCAGCTGCGCCTCGCGCTCGGGGATCTCGCCGCGCTCGAGCCGGCCGCCGAGGCCGAGCAGGAGCGGCGCGAGGACTTCTGACGCGGCGGGCGGCCGTCCGGGGTGCACGCGGCCGGCACCCGGACGGCCGCCGGCCCGCACCCCGCAGCGCCGCCCCGCTCCGCCGCTCATCGCCCGGCCGCCGCGTTGCGGGCGCGCAGCAGCACGCCGGCCGTCGCGGTCGCCGCCAGCACGAGCGCCGCGAACACCGTCAGCACCGTCGTCGCGGCGACGAGGTCGAGCGCCGCTCCCGCCGCCAGTGCGGGCACCGCGAGCCCCGTGTACGCGACCAGGAACACCACCGCCAGGGTCTCGCCCCGGCGGGCGGGATCCGCGAGGGCGACCGCCGTGCCGATCGAGCCCTTGAAGAGCAGCCCCACCCCGAAGCCCGAGACGACGGCCCCGGCGAGGAACACTCCCAGCTGCGGAGCGATCGCTCCGGCCGCGACCGCCGCCAGCCCGACCGCGCAGCCCGCCACCGCGATCGAGAGCTGCAGGCGCGTCCCCACCTTCACGAGCAGCAGCTGGCCGAGGGCCGCGGAGGCGAACACGGCGAAGGACGTCGCGCCGGCCAGCAGGTGGTCGCGCACCTGGAAGGTCTGCACCAGGAACGTCGGTGCGAGCGAGGTGAAGAGGCCGAGGACGGAGAAGGCCGAGAACGCTCCGAACGCCGCGAGCAGGAACGCCCGGCGCGCGTCCGCCGGCACCGAGAGCCGCTGCGGCCGGTAGGGGGGCGCCGTCTCCGGCACGTCGACCGTCTCGGGCACGAGGAGCAGCGCCAGGCCCGCCACGAGCAGCGCGACCAGGAACACCTGGTGCGGCAGGAGGAGCGGATCGGGCAGGAACTCGGCGAAGACCCCTCCGAGCAGCGGGCCCAGCGAGAGTCCGCCGAGGTTCACCGCGCCCGAGATCGACGCGGCGACGATCGTGTTCTCGTCCGGCCGGGCGCGGGCGCGCAGCTCGCCGAGGTGCGCGGTGGCGGTGGCGGTGAGCATCCCGATGCTGACGCCGTTGACGAAGCGGGCGACGATCAGCCCCGGCACCTCCGTCGTCAGCGAGAAGAGCACGGCCGAGATCGCCGAGACGAGCACCGCGATCAGCAGCACTCGGCGGCGGCCGAGCCAGTCGCTGACGTGACCGGCGAGGTACAGGCTCACGATCACTCCGACCGCGTAGGCGGCGAAGACGACGGTGATCACGAACGGCGGGAAGCCGTCGAGCTGCTGGTAGAGCGGGTAGAGCGGAGTCGGCACTGTGGAGTACGCCATCACGAGCAGGAAGGTCGCGGCGACGATCCAGAAGCCGACGCCGTGGCGCACCGTCGGCAGCCGGCGGCTCACGAGGTCTCCTGCAGGTGGCGGTGGGCGAAGGTGACGGCCATCGCGCCCTCGCCGACGGCGGAGGCGACGCGCTTGACCGAGCTGCGGCGCACGTCCCCCGCGGCGAAGGAGCCGGGGACGCTCGTCTCGAGGTAGAACGGCGCCCGCTCGAGCGGCCAGTCGCGAGCCGCGTGCTCGCCGGCGAGGTCCGGTCCCGTCACGAGGTAGCCGCCGGAGTCGCGGACGATCGCGGTCTCCGCCGCCCACGTCGTATCCGGCTCGCCCCCTATGCAGACGAAGAGGTGGGAGGTGGCCAGCGCCCCGTGCGCGCCGGTCGCCGAGTTCTCGACCTCGATCGACTCGAGGGCGTCGGCGCCGTGCAGGCGGGTGACGCGCGAGTCGAGCAGGATCGTCACGTTCGGCTGCCGGACGACGCGCTCCGCGAGGTAGGAGGAGAGGCTGTCGGCCAGATCCGGGCCGCGGACCAGCATGGTCACGTGCCGCGCGTGCGCCGAGAGGTTCATCACGGCCTGCCCGGCCGAGTTGCCGCCTCCGACGACCACGACGTCCTCGCCCTCGCAGAGCGGCGCCTCGCTCGTGCCGGCACCGTAGTAGAGGCCGACGCCGAGCAGCTCGTCCTCGCGCTCGAGGCCGAGCCGGCGCCACTGGATGCCCGTGGCGCAGATGTTGGTGCGGGCGACGACGGTCGTCCCGTCGGCGAGCAGCGCGTGGATCCGGTCGTCGGCGAAGCGCCCGCGGATCCCCTCGCGCATCCGCAGCAGCTCGGCGCCGAAGGAGACGGCCTGCTGCCGCGCGCGCTCGGCCAGATCGGCTCCCGCGATCCCGTGCGGGAAGCCGAGGTAGTTCTCGATCAGGCTGCTCGAGCCGGCCTGCCCGCCGATGGCCGAGCGCTCGAGGACCACGACCTTCAGCCCCTCCGAGGCGGCGTACACGGCGGCCGAGAGCCCGGCCGGACCGGCTCCGTAGATGGAGAGGTCGTACTCGGCGAGCCGCGGCGAGCCGACCCAGCCGAGCCGGGCCGCGACCTCGGCGAGCGTCGGATCGGAGGCGCGGCTGCCGTCCGGGAACACCACGAGGGGGAGCGACGCGGTGGCGAGCGGGTGCCCGGCGACGGCGAGGCACTGCTCGTCCGTGTCGATCGGCGTCCACGAGAACGAGACGACGCTGCGCGAGAGCAGGTCGCGGATCTCCCACGCGTCGCGGCTCTCGCGCCGCCCGTAGAGGCGGACCTGCGGGAGGTCCCCGGGCACAATCACGAGGCACGCCGCCGCTCGAGCCCGTCGCGGAACTTCATCAGCTTGAGGCAGAGGTGCAGCGTGCTGCGGGCGAGGCCGTCGTCGAGCGCGTCCCGGACCGCCTCGGGCAGGTTGTCGAGACGGTAGTAGAGCGTGGTGCGGTGGATGTGGAGGAGCCCGCACGCCTCCCGCACGCTGCCGCGCACGTCGAGGTAGGCCTCCACGGTCCGCCGCTGCACCTCGTCGCCCCGCTCGAGCAGCGTCGCCGCGGCCGGCGAGAGCATGGCGAGCTGCGAGCTGTCCGCCCCGATCGAGGCGAGGAGCACCCAGGCCCCGAGCTCGGCGATGTCGGCCCGGCTACGGCCGTCGGGCAGGGAGCCGACGATGGTCGCCGCGAGAGCGGCCCGCTCGGCAGTCGGCAGGAGGTCGTCGTCGCGGACGTCGAAGCGCGCCGAGCCGATCGCGTCGACGGCCGTGCCGCGGCCGCGCGCCTCCGCCCGCAGGACGTCGTCCGCCTCCGCGGCGGCCTCGGGCGCCTCCACGCTCACGAAGAACAGCACACCCTCCTGGTCGCCGAGGAACGTAAGGCCGGAGGCGGCGCTCGCGTCGATCCGCCGCGCCAGCGCCGTCCGCTGCAGGGAGCCGGTCGGGCCGGTCAGCCGCACCGCGCGGACCACGGTCTGGGCGTCCCGGCGCAGCCAGCGGCGCTCGACCGCCTCGGCGAAGGAGGCGCGCCGGGTGCCGCCGTCGCCCGACAGGAGCGCCGCGAGGACGTCCGCGCGCCGGGAGCTGCCGCCCGCCCGCGTCGAGGGGCCGAGGAGGCGGCGGATCGCTCCGACGGCCGCGTCGATGAGCGAGTACTCGGCCGGAGTGAGCGGCGCGGGCCGCTCCCGGGGGAGGAGGAGGGTCGCGAGCCGGCCCCGCGGATCCTGGACGGGGAACACCCCGTCGCGGGGCGCCTCCTCGCGCGCGCGCGTCGCCACCAGTACCCGGCTCGAGGCGTCCTCGATCGTCACCGGGCGGTCGAGAGCCTGGGCGAGCTCGTCGGCGAGGTCCTGCAGAGTCATCGGCGGGGATCCGTGTGGGGGGCCATGCCGTGATCCTCGCGGAGGGAGCCCTCCCGAAGCGTGGCCCTTCCAGGCCCACCTTGCGCGTCGGATCCGCTGCCGGCCGCGATGAGACGCTCAGCCTCCGCTGCCGGGGCGGTCCCCGGGGGTCCCGTCCGCGAGGAGGCGGTCGAGGACGTCCGGCCAGTCGAGCAGGACGCCGATGTGGCCTCGACCGGGCCGGATCGTGAGCTCCGCGGCCGGGTGGAGGCGGCGGATCCACTCCGCGTGCGCGACCGGGACCACCCTGTCCGCGGCGCCGTGGAGGAGGAGGACCGGCGCCGCCAGGCGCGAGAGGTCGACTCCCCAGGGCATGACGAGAGCGAGGTCGTCGTCGACGCTCCCGCCCTGTTCGAGCTCCGAGGCGCGTCCGGCCTCTGCGCCGAGCGCCGTCAGCGGGCCGTCGAGGGCCGAGTAGTCGTCACCGGTGAACTGCTCCGGATCGAAGCGGGCCGTCTCCTCCCACTCCTCGCGCGCAGCCCGGCCGTCGCGCGCGCTGCGGAGAGCGCCCGGATCCTGCATGCCGTCGAACCACGCTCCGTCGTCACTGAAGGGCGCCGGGCTGCCGAACGTCGCGACGCCCAGGACGCGATCACCTCCGAGAGCCCCGGCGGCCAGTGCGTGCGGGCCGCCGCCGGAGTAGCCCGTCACCACGAAGCGCTCGATCCCGAGCAGGTCGGCGACGCGGAGCACATCGGCGGCCGCATCCGCGATGCTCCGTCCGGGAGCCCGCATCGAGCCGCCGAAGCCGGGACGGGCGACGGAGACGAGCCGGATGCCGCGCGCCGCAGCGGCGTCGACGTGGGGAGCGAGGAGTGCGCCGGTGTGCGGTGTCCCTCCGCACCAGACGACTGCAGCCCTGGGGGCTCGAGTGCCGAGGAAGTCGTGGGCGACGAGCGTGCGCGAGTCGACGCGGAACTCGTGCCGGGACGTAGCGGCGCGTCCGGTCATGGAGGAACGGTAGCCGCCTGTCGAGGGCAGTGCGCGTCGCCCGGCCCGACCGGGATGCGACGTCTCGTCGTAGGGTCGACGGGAGGGTCGGTGGACCCTCGGACGGGAGGGGTCCGCATGTCGATCGACGAGGTGTCCGACGGGATCGAGGCCGCCGCCGCGCTGCCGCACGTGCGCTCCGGCTTCTCCGGCGCGACACCGTACGGGATCGCGCAGCGCTTCGCCGCGGGGGAGCTGACGCGGGAGCAGGCCGTCGACGAGCTCGGCCGCCGGCGCTACCGGCCCGGATCGCCGAGCGACGGCTTCGACTGGACGACCCTCGACCCCGGGGAGTTCGAGGAGGTCCGCCGGGCCCTGTCCGATGGTCTGCTCGACGCCGCGATGTACGACGAGATCCTCGACCGGTACAGCGGGCAGGACTCCTCCGGCGAGAGCGCGGCGTCCGCGGAGGAGAGCGCATGAGCGCCGGCCCCCTGGACCTCGCCTTCACCGCCCCGATCGGTGTCGCCGTGAAGGGCGACCTCTGGTCGTGCGTCGAGGTGCCCGGCTCCGTCGAGCTGCTCGGCACCGGGAGGTCGGTGAAGGTGGTCGCCACCGTCGACGGCGAGCCGGTGACCGCGGGCCTGCTGCCGAACGGCACCGGCGGTCACATGCTGTCGATCAGCGCGAAACTGCGGAAGACGATCGGCAAGGACCTCGGCGACGTCGTCACCGTCCACCTGACCGAGCGCCTGAGCTGAGCACTGGCGGTTGGCCAGGGCCCGCGTGCGGATGGTCGACTCGACGGATGCGGAATCGAGTCCTGTTCGTCGTCGGGGTCACAGCGATGTTCGTCGCGCTGGTGCTGAGGCTGGTGTGGCCGGCCGGTCAATTCGCCTCCGGCTTCTCGCTCGCCCTGCAGCTGAGCGGCATCCTGCTCCTCCTGGTCTACGGGGTGAAGCACTTCACGGGGCGGCCGCGCCGGAGCTGAGCGGCTCATCCCAATCGGGGGTGTAGGAGTTGGGGTCTGAAGCCGCCGGTCTCGAGCAGGCTTCGGGCGATGCAGTTGGTCAGGTTGCGGAACCCGAGTGCGGAGCCGCGCAGGTGTTCGAGCCGTCCGTTGAGCGCCTCGGTCGGCCCGTTGCTGGTGCCGGGTCGTTCGAAGTAGGCGAGCACGTCAGCGGCTCGCTTCTTCAGGGTCCGGCCCAGGGTGGTGAGCTCGGTGAGCACCTTGGGGACGCCGGCGCTGAGGTCGGTGATCAGCTTCTCCATGAGCTCGCGGCCACGTTGCCGGTCCTCGTGGCGATAGGCGGCGATCATGCGCTGGTAGACACCCCAGGTCGCCTCGACCTCGACGTGAGCGTCATCAACGAACAGCGCGCGTAGCCTGTCGCTCTGCTTGTCGGTGAGCAGGTCCGCGCCGGTGTGCCGACCGAGGCCGTCGAGTCGAGCGAAGGCGGTCAGGTCAGGGCGGCCGAAGCCGGCCGGCGGGGTAGCGTCGGACACGTCGAGGTCTTTCGGATGGATGACGTAGGAACCTCCGTCGTCGGGAGACCTCGACGTCTATCTGCGGACCGACGCGCCCGGCCGACCTACACCGTCATCTGAGAAGACCCCTGAAACGTCTTCGCCGACGACGGGGCCGGCGAGGAGGAGGGCGCGGTGAGTTAGAAGAATGGAGCTTGCTCGGCTTCGACGCCGCCGCAAGCTCCGGTGAAACGGTCGGTACTGGTCGGTCGTCGTCGGTCACCACCGGATGGCGGCGTCCTCCACGCTCGGCGTTTGCGCAGGTCAGCGGCTCGTTCGCCCAGTGGGCGCATCAAGCGATAGACGCAAAGCCGACGTGATGAGGTCGTCCGTTCGATTCCGACAGGCGGCTCCGGCGAACCGTTCTGGTGGTCGCGCGATGCGCTGGCCTCACGGCTCTGCCCGACACCGACGTCGCTCTCCTCTGCGACGGACCCCTCGCCGGCTGAGCGCTCGCGGCCGGCATCCTGTCCGTGTGCCGAAAGGCCTTGCACCGCTCGGCAACGCAGCGTGGCGTTGCGTCGCGACCTGGCGACGGCTCGGCGGGGCGCGATCGTCTCGTGCGTTGGCGGACTACGGGAGCTTGGACGCGAGGACGTCGGCCGCCAGGATCTCGGGTGCTGCGCCGAGGAGGTGCTGGTTGGCCATCAGGGCTGCGACGATGGCGCCGTTGGCGTGGGCGTCGCGAGCGGCTTCGTCGGGGAATGCATCGAAGATCCAGAAGGTGTCGGCGTGGGTCCTGACCGCGAACCAGACAATCGTTCCTACTTCTTCGTTGGCGAGTGCGACAGCGCCGGCGAGCAGATCGGCGACCGCGTCGTGCTGTCCATCGGCCGCGACGATCTTGGCGACGAAGGCATACGGAAGTGATGCGGGTGTGGACATGAGGGACTCTCCTTGACGTCGGGGTTCTTCGTGGGACGAGTTCAGCCTATGACGAGCGAGGGCCGGTGGGGAGTGGCGTATACGGCAGTATTGCTATTGTTTACGTCATGCGTATCGGACTGATCGCGATCGACGGCTGCTTCGGTTCGGCTATCGCGTCGATCATCGACATCGTGCGGGTGGCCGACGGAGCCCGCGGCGATGTCGACCCGAGGATCGACCCGATCGAACTCGCCATCCTCGGACCGAAACGGCGAGTGACCACGACGGCATCGATGACCCTGTCGGTGGACCACCCGCTGTCGGAGTCCGGAGAGTTCGACGTGGTCGTCGTCCCTGCGCTTGGAACCCTTACGGCCGCCGCTACCAACGACGTCCTCCAGAGCCGAGATGCTCGTTCGGTCATCGCCTCGCTCGGGCGCCTCGACGAGGCGACCACCCGGATCGCCGCGGCGTGCACCGGCGTGTTCGCTGTCGCCGAGACCGGACGGATGCATCATCGGAGGGCGACGACCAGCTGGTTCCTGGGGCCGGAGTTCCTGAAGCGCTATCCGACCGTCGCCCTCGATCTCGACACCATGGTCGTGGTCGACGGGAACCTCGTCACCGCCGGCGCCGCGTTCGCCCACATCGACCTCGCGCTCTCACTCGTGCGATCGATCAGCCCCGACCTGGCCCAACATGTCGCCAAGCTCCTCATCATCGACGAGCGTCCGTCTCAGGCGGCCTTCGTCGCCTACGAACATCTCCGGCACGAGGACCCGATCGTCGTCGAGTTCGAACGCTTCGTGCGCGCCCGCCTGGACGAACCGTTCAACGTCGCCTTCGTCGCGCAGTCGCTCGGCACCAGCCGGCGCACCCTCGAACGACGAGTCCGTGCGGCGCTCAACCTCACTCCGCTCGGCTTCGTCCAACGGCTTCGCATCGAACGAGCTCGGCACCTCTCAGCAACCACGGACTTCACCTCCGCCGAGATCGCGCTACGGGTCGGCTACGCGAATGCCGAGACTCTGCGCTCCCTCCTGCGCAGGGAGCGACGCCGTTCCTGACCTATCGCCATGCCTGTAGCCGGTGTCCTAGCGCTCGACTGGAACCACCTCTCAGCACGTCGCGTCGACGCTCCTGCGTCGCCCCTGGACGACTCACTCGACACGCCCGCAGCACAGGTCATGTGACGTGTCCCGGCTTCCCGGACGGTCGGGGGTTGGGTGGCTGTGATGTCGCTGCGTTCTCGTCGAGGGGGTCAGCAGACTCGATCAGGGTCGACTGGGATGAGACGCGAAGGCGGTCAGGTCAGGGCGGCCGAAGCCGGCCGGCGGGGTAGCGTCGGTCACGTCGAGGTCTTTCGGACGGATGGCGTAGGAACCTCCGTCGTCGGGAGACCTCGACGTCTATCTGCGGACCGACGCTCCCGGCCGACCTACACCCTCATCTGGGAAGAGCCAGCTGAGCTCCGGAATCGGAGGAAGACCCGTGAGCGGAGCGGAGGAGCCGGCCTGGGCGGATCCGGAGCCGGAGGTCCACCGGGCGCTCGCGCGGTGGGCGGCGGAGTGCGCGGAGCGCGCCCTCCCCGCGTTCGAGGAGCGGGACCCGGACAATGCCCGGCCCCGGCGCGCGCTCGACGTCCTCCTCGCCTGGGGGCGGGGCGAGGCTCCGATGACCGAGTGCCGCGCGGCGGCCTTCACGGCGCACGCCGCAGCCCGCGCCGCGACGCAGGCGGGCGAGCCTGCCGCCACCGCTGCCGCGCGGGCGGCCGGGCAGGCCGCAGCCGTCGCGCACATGGTCGATCACTGCTCGCACGCCGCCGTGGAGAGCAGCGCGCAGCCTCGGGCCTTCACGCGAAGGAGCGCGCAACGGATCGTCGCTCTCACTGAATCCGCCCGCTGCGCGGATGCTCTCCCAGCGATCTTCTCGCGTCGTTGAACGTCCGCGACTGCTGTGTCGTGTCCTCGGTGGGACCACCTCGGCCCCCGCACTACAGGAGGCATCATGCTCAAGCGAATCGCGACCACTGTGACGACTGCGGCGTTCGCCGCCGTCCTTCTCGCCGGATGCTCGACGGCCGCCGGCTCGGCCGCCTCGTCGGAAGCGCCGGCCGACAGCCCCTCCGCCACCGCGATGGCCTCCGCCACCGCGACCGCCTCCGCTGGGACGGCGGCTCTCACGACGGCGTCCTCGCCGCTGGGCGAGATCATCACGGACGAGGCCGGCTACACCGTCTACACGTTCATGAAGGACACGCAGAACTCGGGCAGCAGCAGCTGCTACGACGAGTGCGCCACGACCTGGCCGGCCGTGTCGGCGTCCAGCACGACCGCCGCGGACGGGATCACCGGAGAGGTCGGCTCGATCACGCGCACCGACGGGACGACCCAGCTGACCGTCGACGGATGGCCGGTCTACCGGTTCGCGAAGGACACCGCGCCGGGCCAGGTCAACGGGCAGGGTGTGAAGGACGCCTGGTACGTCCTCCTCCCTGACGGCACGATGAACAAGGAAGCCGCGGCCATGAGCACCGCCACCCCGGCGTCCTGATGCGACGGCGACCCGTCCCCGCGCAGCGAAGCGCATCGTCGGGCCGGGTCGCCGGTTCTCGACAGGCATGGACGGAAGGGATGACCGGCAGTGATCGCAGCAACCGTGATGAGGGAGCGCACCGTGGCGCTTCGAGGCGGTGAGCGTTGTGCCCCGCCCCGTCGATGAGCTCCTGGCGGCGCTGTACGAGAGTCACGGCCCGGCCTTGCGGCGCTTCGTGCAGAACCTCACTCGGAACGCGGCGCTGACGGAGGACGTCGTGCAGGAGACGATGGTCCGGGCCTGGCAGCGCCCGCAGGTCCTCGAACGCGACGCCGACGCCGCTCGCGCGTGGCTGTTCACCGTCGCCCGCAACCTCGTCATCGACGACGCCCGATCCGCTCGGAGCCGACGCGAGGTGCCGGCGAAGGACGAGGACGGCGGCGGCGCCGTCCCCGATCGCACCGACGCGGTCCTGGACAGCATCCTGGTCGCCGACGCTCTCGCATCGCTGTCGGTGGAGCATCGTCAGATCGTGGTGGACGCGTACTTCCTCGGACACACCGTCCCCGAGATCGCCCGCCGGCACTCCATCCCCGAGGGAACAGCGAAATCTCGATTGCACTACGGACTGCGCGGACTGCGACTGGCTCTGCAGGAAAGGGGCGTCACCCGATGAACGACCACCACGGAAGCTCTGCGACGGAGGACGAGTACCGCGACTGGGACGCGTCCTACGTCCTCGGCGCTCTCCCCGCGGATCAGCGACTCGAGTACGAGCAGCACCTCAGCGGCTGCGCGGCCTGCCGCGCGGCCGTGGCAGAGCTGGCAGGACTGCCCGGCATCGTCGGTCGCCTCTCCGTCGAGGACGCTCTCGCCATCAGCGCATCGGACGACGGCGAGGAGTCGCCGCCGTCGATGGTGACGCTGCCCGCCATCGCCCACCGTGTCCGGGCGCGCCGACGTCGGCGCCGGCTGGTGACGTCCCTCGCCGTCGCGGCCGCCGTCACCGCCTCCGTCTTCGGAGGGGTCGCTCTCGGCACGGGCATCGCGGGCGCTCCCGTGGCGAGTGAGGCGACCCTGGAACCGATGGACCCGATCGCGGCCGATCCCGCTCTCGCTGCGGACATCCAGGTCGAGGGGAAGCCGTGGGGTACCCGGCTGGAGTGGAGCTGCACCTACAGTGGTGATGCGCCCGCCGACGCGGAGTACGAACTCGTGATCACCCGCACAGACGGCAGCACGATCACCGTCGCCACCTGGACGGGTGCCGGGCAGCGCGCCGTCGACCTGGCGGCGTCCACGGGCATCGCCCGGTCGGAGATCACCGGCGTCGACATCAGGGTCCGCGGCACGAACTCCCCCCTCGTCCGCACCGACACCTGAGACACCGCCCGCCAGCAGGAGACACCGACACTGCCCGCGGTGCCGCGGACACCGGACAGGAGCAGACCATGAGCACCGAGACCACGCCGCTGCACATCACCCGCGAGGGACCGAGAAGCTTCATCGGCCGCAACGCGCGAGGAGCCGAGGTCCGCATCGGCGGGTCGGACGCCGACGGCGTGTTCTCGCCCGGCGAGCTGCTGCACCTCGCCCTCGCCGCCTGCGGCATGCTCTCCTCGGACCACATCCTCGCCAGCCGCCTCGGAGCCGATTTCGAAGCGACCACCGACATCACCGCGACCAAGCCCGAGGGTGAGGACCGCTACGACTCGATCACCGCCGTGATCCGCGCCGACCTGTCGGGGCTCGATCCCGAGCGGATCGCCTCACTGTCCGAGCGCACCCGCCGGGCCGTCGATCGCCAGTGCACCGTCGGCCACACGCTCGAGCACGGCGCGGCGTACACCGTCGACGTCGTGGACGACCAGGCCGGTCCCGTCAGCGGTCCGAGGACGGGATCCGTCTGAGATCAGCGCCTCATCGGTCACGACGACCGGTGCCGGCCGAGCCGCGGACGTCTCCCTTCAGTGCCGTCAGTCTGCGACTCGCCGACCGGATCCGAGACGATTCGCGAGGCGGAGCGCGTTCACGGAGCGGAGGTGCTGGTCGGCGCGGTGACGTCCGTTGGCCGGTGAGGGGTGCGGTGCCGCGAGGACGGGGACGACGCGGGGATCATCGTGCAGGGTCAGGTAGCGCATGACCCCGTCGAGCGCCACGGTCCCGTAGGTGACGACGGCGTCGAGCGCGGGCAGCAGCTCCAGCAGCTCACCGAGCGCGAGCCGGCCCTGCTCGATGTCCGCGGGGCGGACGCGGCCAGGGATCTCCCACGGGATGAGGTTCCATCGGAGGTAGTGGTCGCGGGAGAGTCCGGACTCGATGCGGGCCGTCCGGAACGCGGCGGCGGTGGGCCCGAGGTTGTCTTCGCTGCAGACGGCAGCGGATCCCGCGGCGATCGTCCGAGGGCCGGGTGACTGCATCAGCACCAGGACGCGACTGGCGGTGCCGCCGGAGCGGGGATCGAAGCCCGGAACGAAGCGTCCGGTCGCGTCCGCGGTACTCCGCCAGGTCTCGGCGAGGGCGTTCAGGGTTCGGACATCCACGATGCTCCTCGATCCCGGTCAGGCCGGCCGCGGTGGTGCGAGCAGGGTGCCGCGGATCACGGAACCGTGGAACGTGCGGGCGGCGACGATGATCCACGCGGCGACCAGGCCGACGTAGTAGAGCACGGCGAGGCCGGCGACGACCGTGAGACCGGAGTGCAGGGCGAGGCCGTTCAGTCCGGTGACGCAGGTGCCGACGGGGAACGTGAACGACCACCACGTCAGACTGAACGGCAGGTGCTCCTTCGCGGTGCGGAGAGTGATCGCGAGGGCGATGACGGTCCAGAGCAGCGCGAAGCCGAGCATCGCGAAGCCGTACACCAGAGCCACGACCAACAGCGCACGCGCCGTGCCGGCGTCGACGACGGTGGGCGCGTTCGAGGCGAGCAGATTCACAGCGGTGATCGACTGTCCGACCGGACCGAGGACGATCCACAGCGTCGGCACCATCCCCGCCGCTCCTACCTTGTGCTGCGCGAGCCGGTTCCAGATCAGGGTGATCACCACCAGCGACGCGACCAGGCTGAGGCCGAAGAAGCCGTAGCAGGACCACAGGAGCGTCTCCCGCGCTTGCCCGGCGGGCGTGTACGGCAGCAGCAATGCGCCGGTGGAAGCGGACACCATCGGCGGAACGATCGGCATCAGCCAGCCGCCGAACGCCGAATCGGGCTTGTTCTCATGCCGGGTGAACGCGAGGTAGGGCACCAGGACCGCCGTCACCAGCCCGCCGAGAGTCCCCGCGGTCCAGAGCACCCAGTCGATGGTGACAGCGGCCGGCAGGCCGATCCAGTCCTTGCCGAGGAGGAGGGTTCCCGCGCCGACGGTGAGGAACGCCATGGGAGGCGCGCCGTAGAAGTGCGAGAGGACCGGATTCAGGTGGTGCCTCATCGCTGTAGCGCGGTAGCGGACCCAGTGCAGCCCGGTCGCGACCGTCAGCGCGACGAGCAGCATCGCGGCGATCGCCCAGACGACGGTGGCCCCGGTACGGAGTCCGGGGAACTGGAGTGGCAGGGACGCGGCGGCGACCGCGACGATGCCGGTGCCCATGATCGACGCGAACCAGTTCGGCGTCAGGTTCGACACGATCAGTCCCGGATGCTCCAACTCCCGGAACAAGCGCCTCGACCGCGGAGGATGCCCGATCGAGGAAGATGCGCGGGCGGGGGAGAAAGTTGTCATGACTCCAGCCTGAGCATCGCCGTCACCAGCCGATACAGCGATCGTGTTGGCGGGGCACAATGAGTGCTTGTGGCGACGCGGCGATTGACGGACCGGATCCTGGATCTCGACACGCTGGAGGTGCTCGAACGCATCGCCGAGGCGGGCTCGCTCTCCCGCGCTGCCGAAGCCCTCGGTGTCACCCAGCAGGCCGTCTCGGCGCGTCTGCGGGTAGCGGAGCGCGCCATCGGGCAGCCGCTCGTGCGCCGCTCTCCGATCGGGTCCCTGATGACCGACGCGGGCCGGCTCGTGCTCGAGCTGGCCGGCCCGGTCCTCGAGGCGTCCCGCCGCCTCGAGGCGGGCGCGGCGGCACTGCGACAGCCGACCGGCTCACTGGTTCTCGCGGCGTCGCAGACCATCGCCGAACTGCTGCTCCCACGCTGGCTCCTCGAATTCCGACAGCGCACACCCGAGGTGAGTGTGCAGCTGATCGCCGGCAATTCAGCCACGGTCACAGAGCTCGTGCGATCCGGTGCCGCGCAGCTCGGATTCGTCGAGACACCGGCGTCCACGGCCACGCTCTCCTCTGACGTGGTCGCGGAGGACGAACTCGCTGTCGTCGTGGCACCGGACCACCCCTGGGCACGCGCGGCGAGTATCGGCGCCGAGGAGTTGGCCGGGACCGCACTGCTGACGCGAGAGGAAGGCTCCGGCACCCGGACGACCCTCGAAGCATGGCTCCACGACGCCGGGCTCGCACTCACGACTCCCGCCGCGATCCTGGAGACGACGGCGATCATCCGAGCGAACGCCCGCGCCGGCATCGCGCCCGCAGTCATGAGCATCCTCACCGTCGAAACAGATCTCGCCGCGCGCTCACTGATACGAGTGCCCCTCCGCGGACCAGCACTCGTGCGACCCCTCCGCGCCATCTGGTCCGATCGCATCGGGTCGTCCGCGGCGGCGTTCCTGGAGATCGCACACGAGTTGCGCTGACCGGTGCACGGCTCGTCGCTACGCCGATCACGCCCGCGGCCGTGTCTGCTCGAGCTACAGCGATCTGGTCGATCTGCCCACGGCGGCGCGGACGTCATGTCGCGGTGATGGCGAAGAGCCCGGCGATGCCGACGGTGTAGAGCGCGAGCACGATCAACGAGTCGATTCCCATGCCGGCGATGCGGCGGGTGGGTCGGAAGATCAGTCCGACGATGTAGACGAGGGTGAGCAGGGCGGCGAGAGCGGTGAGGTAGATGTCGGACGAGTTCGCCTGCGGGAGGACTGCGGTGCCGGAGAGGACGGTGGCGACGAGGAACAGGACGGGGAGGAAGGCGTTGCCGCCGAAGATGTCGCTGATGGCGAGGTCGTCGTCGCCCTGCTTGATGGCTTGCAGCCCGGTCGAGATCTCGGGGAGGGAGGTGGCGAGAGCGAGCACGGTGGCTCCGAACAGCACCCCTGAGAGACCGAGCTGCGAGGATGCTGCATCACCGGCGCGCTCGAGCACGACACCGGCGAGGAGGGTCGCCGCGGCGGAGATCGTGAACACGATGGTCGCCTTGCGTGTGCTCATCGGGTGCGTCTTCTTCTTCGAGGGGGATGCTGTCGCGTCGGGGGCCCGCCCGTCCTCGTGCCAGGGGAGGTGCTTGCCGGAGCGTTGCACGAGCAGCAGCCCGACGACCCAGAGGCCGGCGATGAGGACGACGTCCGGGGTCAGGCGCAGCACTTCCAGTCCGGAGGGCAGCTGGCTGCCGGCGATGACGACGGCGAGCACCGCGACGACCACGAGCCCCTCGAGCACGAGTGTGAGGGATGCGGCACGGTAGGTGAGCGGCTTCGCACCCTTTCCGCGCTTGCCGAACAGGTCGAGGACGACGAGGACCACGGTCTGCAGTGCGATGCCGCCGAGGATGTTGCCGACCGCGACGTCCAGGTTCCCGGAGAGCGCGGCGGACACGGTGATCGCGATCTCCGGCAGGTTCGTCGCGACGGCGAGAACGATCAGACCGCCCAGCGCACTCCCCAGGTGCAGACGCGCATCCAGAACGTCCGTGGCCTTCGACAACTGGATGCCGGCGACCCACACCACTGCGGCGGCGGCGAGAAAGATGACGACGAGAACAACGAAGGGCAGACCATCCATGCAGTGAGTGAACCGCGCCGACGACGATTCGCGACCCCCTTGCGCCTGAGCTGCTTCTCACCGCCTCGCGCGCGGTGGTCTCCGTGGTGATCGGTTCGACCGCGTGCCATCCTCGACGACACCCCGATCGTCGGGTCGAGCCTGATCCCGCCGTTCGTTCCCGAGGCGCGCTTCGTCAGTAGCAGCCGATTCGGGTACGCCGCAGCGTCCGCACGTGTACGCGCGGGCAGCTGGCGGGGACCGGACCCTTGGGAAGGGGCCGGTGTCGCCCGCAGTGCATCTGCGACACTCCACTGGCTCCAGATCCTGCGATCCTCGAGCGGCTTGACCGGATCGTCGGTGACCGTGTCCCGTGGCAGACGCATCAGATGGCCGGTGACGTTGCACACGCTCTGGCGACGCTCGCGGACCGTGTCGATGCGGTCATGATCATTGTCGGCACGAAGGAGCCGTCTCTGCGTCGCACCGTGCAGGAGGTCTTCTCCGGTGCCGTCGGCGCCCGTCTCGCTCACCGTCAGCACCGGCCGGCCCTCATGATCCCCCTCGCCCCGGTCGATGATTCGGAGCCGCTGCCCTGGTCCTGACCGAGGTGCGGGCGTAGGCTGACGGCAGTGGTGATGGATCCCGCCCGAGCGTGAGCTCGAACTGCCGCCGAGGCTGATGGTTCCTACCTTCTCGATCAGAGACCAGGTAGGTGACCCATGCCCGCGCATCCCCCGCTCGTCCTCGTGCGCCACGGTGAGAGCACCGGCAACGCCGACGGTCTCTTCTGCGGCGTCCTCGACGTCCCCCTCACCGACCTCGGACGTGACGAAGCGCGACAGGCCGCGACGCTACTGAGGGACGCATCGATCGACCCCGATCTGATCCTCACGTCGACCCTGCAACGCTCCACCGAATCGGCCCGGATCATCGCCGGCGCCCTTCCAGGGCGGCCGCGGATCGTCGCGGCCCAGTGGCGGCTGAATGAGCGCAACTACGGAGCGCTCACCGGCCTGTCCACAAGCGCCGTCAGAGCCCGGTACGGGGCCGACGCTTTCCTGGAGTGGCGCCGGTCGATGGACGTCCGCCCGCCTGCTCTGTCCGCCGCCGCCTTCGTGCAGCTGCACAGGTCCGCGGCGTTCCGTGGGCAGCCGGCCGAGGCGATGACGGAGACGGAGTCGTTGCGCGACGTCGTCCACCGACTGCAGCCGCTCCTCGAGGAGCGCATCCTGCCCGCCCTCCAGGAGGGCGAGACGGTGCTCATCGTCGGGCACGGCAACTCCCTGCGCGCGCTGCGCGCCCTTCTCGAGGACCTCGGCGATGCCGCGGTCCGCGATCTGAACATCCCGACGGGTCAGCCGTACCTGTACGACACCGGGCCGTCCGGGACACCGATCTCGAGGAGCGGACGCTACCTCGACCCCGCAAGAGCCGACCGGGCGGCGATCACGCTCGCCCACGAAGGAGGAACCTGATGAACGCCTACATCAGCCACACCCGCACCAGCATCCACGGGACGGGCGAGTACGTCACCCACCCCGCCGGACACCCGCTGGTCATCACCGACGTCGCCGCACGGCAGATCCTCGACTCCCGCGGCTTCCCGACCGTCGCTGTCACCCTGCGTCTGGACGACGACACCGTCCTGGACGCCTCCGCCCCCGCGGGCGCCTCGACGGGCGCGTTCGAAGCGGTCGAGCTGCGCGACGGCGGCCCCGCGTTCGGCGGACGCGGAGTCCGCTCCGCTGTCGCGGCCGTCGACGGCGAGATCCGCGCCCTCCTGCTCGATCATTCCTGGACTTCGCTTCGCGAGATCGACGAAGCGCTGCGAGCACTGGATGGAACCGCGAACCTCGCCCGCCTCGGAGCGAACTCCGTCGTCGCCGTCTCCATCGCGGCCGCCCGCGCCTTCGCCGCGCGCACCGGCCTGCCCCTGCACCGGTGGATCGCCGATCACACCGGGGCGACCGCCTCCCTGCCCGTCCCGCACTTCAACGTCATCAACGGCGGCGCGCACGCCGCGAACGGCCTCGACTTCCAAGAGTTCATGATCGCCCCCGTCTCCGCCGGCACCGAGGAGGAGGCAGTGCAGGTCGGCGCCGAGATCTATCACGCCCTCGCCGCCCGCGTCCGCACCGCCTACGGCACCTCCGGGCTCGGCGACGAGGGCGGCTTCGCGCCCCCCATCGACCGGCCCGAAGACGCCCTGGACCTCCTCGTCGCAGCGATCACCGACGCCGGATACCAGCCCGGCACCGGTGACATCGCGATCGCGATGGATCCCGCCGCGAACGGCTTCTTCCACGGCGACGGCCACTACACCGTCGCCGGCACCGATCTCGACCGCGACGCACTCGCCCGCTACTACGAGAAGCTGATCGCCGACTACCCGATCCGCAGCATCGAGGACGGCTTCGCCGAGGACGACCACGAGGGCTGGGCCCTCCTCGCCCACGCCATCAGCGACCGGGTGCAGCTCGTGGGAGACGACCTCTACGTCACCGACGCCGACCGCATCCGCGACGGAGCCCGCAACGGCTACTCCAACGCCGCACTCATCAAGCCCAATCAGATCGGCACCATCACCGGCACCCTCGACGCGATCGCGGCCGCGCACGACGCAGGCATGCGCTGCATGGTCTCCCACCGCTCCGGCGAGACCCTCGACACCTTCATCGCCGACCTCTCGGTGGGAACCGGAGTCGGGCAGATCAAATCCGGCGCCCCCGCGCGCGGCGAGAGGGTCGCGAAGTACAACCGCCTCGTCGACATCGAACACCTCGACCCCACGCTGCACTACGGTCTCACCCACTGACCCGCCCCCTCCCGAAAGGTCCCACTCCCCGTGACTGATGACCGCCACCGTCACCGCCCCCCGGACCCCGACCCCGAGCTGCCGGTCGACAGCGACCTCGACGTCGACGACGCCCCCGACGGGACGCCACGACCCGTGCACCTGCGTCCGCGATACCTCCTCCTCGTCGCCGCCGGCGGCACGGTCGGGACCGGGGCGCGGGAGGGCCTGAGCCTCGCGTTCCCCGCCGATCCCGCCTTCGACACCGTCGTCTTCGCCATCAACATCGTCGGCGCGCTCCTGCTCGGCGTACTCCTGGAGATTCTCGCCAGAGCCGGCAGCGACGAGGGCCGACGCCGCACCGCACGGCTGCTGCTCGGTACCGGAGCGCTCGGAGGCTTCACCACCTACAGCACCCTCGCCACCGACACCGCCCACCTGCTCACCACAGGACACCCCGCACCCGCCGCCCTCTACGCGCTCGGCACCGTCCTGCTCGGTGCCCTCGCGTCCTGGATCGGAGTCGCCCTCGCCGCAGCACTCCACCGGCGACGCACGCAGAGGAAGGTGCCGGCATGACACCCGCACTGTTCCTCGCGCTCTCCCTCGCCGGTGGAATCGGAGCCGCAACACGGCTCCTCCTCGACGGGCTCATCAAGGCCCGCACCGGCGGCGCCTACCCCTGGGGCACCACCGTCATCAACGTCACCGGATCACTCCTCCTCGGCCTGATCACCGGCCTCGCCCTCGCAGGCATCGCCCCCGAGCCGTGGCGACTCGTCCTCGGCACCGGCTTCCTCGGCGGCTACACCACCTTCTCCACCGCCAGCCTCGAAACCGTCCGTCTCCTCGCCGAAGGACGCCAACTCGCCTCCGCCATCAACGCCCTCGGCACGCTCCTCCTCAGCGTCATCGCCGCAGCAACAGGACTCTGGCTCGGAGGCGCGCGATGAGCATCATCGATGCACCCTCACCGGCAGTGGTGGTCGGTCTTGCCGGCGTCGATTCCGGCCCGGAGTCGGGGCACGCAGGGTCCTTCCGTTCAGCGGGTGCGGTGCGCCGTGAACGACCTCGCCGGCATGTCATCACGGGGCGATCTGGTCGCGTCTCTCCATGAGCGGTCCTGCCGTTGCGGGGTCCCGGGCGGCTCATCACGGCATGCCATCAGGCGGCTGAAGGCGGTCAGCCGTACCCGGGACCCCTGGCGCGTTCCGGAGCCGACAACTGCCCCGAATCCACGGAGACAACGGTGAGGAAGGCGGTCGGACTCCGGGGGAGCGACGCCGACCGGGACGCGGAGCGGCGTCAGCAGTGGGAGGGCCTCGACCCCGTGCTGCGCTCCCTCGGCTTCCCGAAGGGACTGTGACGCCGGCCCGGTGGACCTCACCGGGTCGGCGCCCGCGCGCTCAGCGGTTCGCGGGTCGGAGCCCCAGCAGCGTGTCGATGATCACGAAGGCCGCGAGGCTCGCCCCCAGGAGCGGGAGGAACAGCCCGACCGCGGCGGCGACCACCAGGACGGACGCGACTCCCCACCACGGCGCGCGCCGGAGAGCTCCCCGGGCCGGCGGGGTGCCGACGAGCCGTCGGGGGCCGCGGGTGGGGCGGCGCTTCCACCACATCAGGTACCCGAGCACGACCATCGTGGCGATGCCGGCCGCGGTGACGAACAGCAGCAGCTGGTTGGGCAGCCCGAACATCGAGCCCATGTGCGTGTCGATGCCCCAGCGGGAGAGCTTGGCGACGAGGCCGAAGTCGGCGAAGTCGACCCGGTCGACGACCTGCATCGTGCTCCCGTCGATCGCGACGCCGTCGACCTCGGTCGGGAAGCTGCGCTGGATCTCCTGCACGACCCAGGCCGAGCCCTCCGCCGCGGGCGGCCGGATCTCGACCAGTCCCGTGTTCACGTTGACCTCGCGGGCGACCGAGAGCACCGAGTCGTAGGCGGCCGGCGAGTAGCCCGCCGTCGACTCGACGGCGTCGCCGGTGGCCGCGCCGTGTCCGACGTGCCCGGCGTGTCCGGCGTGCTCGTCGGCCACCTCGCCGGTCCGGTCGCCGAGCGTCGTCCCCAGCGAGGGCGTGGTCCAGCCGACAGCGGAGCGGAGGGTCTCGAAGTTCCCGCCTCCGTAGAGCGACCAGGTGATGCCGGTGGTCGAGAGGAACAGGGCGCCGACGAGCAGCCAGACGCCGGTGGAGGCGTGCCAGGAGAACAGGCGCTTGTAGCCGGTGGTCCTCGGCGCGGGGCGCAGCAGGTCCCTCTTCACGCGGGCGCGGCGGAGGCGGATGATCCAGAGGCCCAGGCCGGCGAGGGCGACGACCCCCAGCCAGGAGGCGGCGAGCTCGCTGTAGTAGCGGCCCACGTCCCCGAGGTGCAGCGTCCGGTGCAGGTCGCTGACCCAGGTCCGCAACGGCAGGGCGCCGCTGGTGCCGTAGGCGGTGAGGTCGCCGCGGACGTCGGCGGTGGCCGGGTCGATGAAGACCGCGCGGGTCTCGCTGGCGCCGAGCGACGGGTCCGCGTACATCACCCGGGTGGTGTCGCCGGGGTTCGGTGCGGGGCGGACGGCGACGATGCTCTGCCCGCCTCCGGTGTACGCGTCGGCGGCGTCGATCTGGTCGGCCAGGGGCACGTAGGTGTCCGCTTCGGGGGCGTGCAGCTCCTGCGCGTAGACGACCTGCTCGAGCTGCGGGGTGAGTGCGTAGAGCGCTCCGCTGGTCGCGGCGACGAGGATGAACGGCCCGACGAACAGGGCGGCGGAGAAGTGCAGGCGGAGCAGCAGCTGTCCGAGCCAGCCTGCGCTGCTTCTGTGCGGCGGGGGCGGGGTGTCGGCGGAGTCGCGGGGTCTCGTGGCGGTGGTGGTCATGCTTCTGGTCCTTCGGTGCTGTGGCGGGTGCCGGTGAGGGTCAGAGGAGGGTGTCGCCGATGTAGCCGCCCTCGACGCAGCCCGGCGGGATCGCGAAGACGGCGGAGCCGATCGGCGTCGTCCACTCGTTGAGCAGGTCCAGCTCGTCCAGGCGCTTCTGGATCGGCACGAACTGCGCGGTGACGTCGGCCTGGAACGCCGCGAAGATCAGCCCGGAGTTCGAGATGTCCTCGCCCGTCGGGGTGTCGTCGTAGTTGTAGGCCCGGCGGTGGAAGCGCTCGGCGGTGTTCTCCGAGCGGGCGCGCCTCATGTGCGAGAACTCCGGGATCACCGGGAAGCCGATGGTCGTCGTCGCCTCGAAGTCGGGCTCGTCGGCCTCCGCCGTCCCGGTGAGGGGCGCGCCGTTCGCGAGGGTCCAGGGAGGAGACGGGTCGGTCAGACGCTGCGGGGACCTCCGGGGAGGTCCTCGCCGCGGCTCGCGTCGATGATCAGGAGGCGGGCTGCAGAGGGGGGCCGCGCCGCAGCGCCGCCTGGGGGAAGACGCCCGAGGCGAGGGGGAGCACGTCGCGCAGCTCGAAGGAGGAGCGTCGCGCGGGTCGAGGAGCGGCCACCGGAGTCGGCAGGACCCGCACCAGGCGGGTGACGAGGTGGCTCGTCGTCGCGGCGACACTGACGAGGAGGGACTCGCCGCGGTGGAGCGCCGCGGTCGTCGCGACGGCGGCGACGAGGTGCGCCGCCCACATCGAGGAGCCGGTCATCCCGCTGTGCGTCATCGCCGCGCTGACGTCGATCACGGCACCGTGGTGCGCGTGCAGGGTCGGCGCATCGACCGGCCCCGCGAAGGTCCCGATCGTGAAGAGCGTGTGGAACAGGAACTGGCTGACTCCCACCGAGACCGCCAGGCGGACCAGGGAGAGCCTGCGCCCGGCGAGCGCCACGCACACCAGGACCGACAGGACGAGCGGCATCGCGACACCGAGCGGACCCGGGATCTGGCCGCCGCCGGCCACGTGCGAGAACAGTGCGACGAGCGTCGCCACCGTCGCCGCGACGACGCCCCGGAGGGTGCGCAGCGGGCGCGACGACGACATCTCCCCAGTGTCGCAGACGCCTCCTTCCCGCGGAGGACCGCTCCCGGGCGAGAGGGGCGGCCGGCCGACGGTTCCTCTCAGCGGGCCGCGGAGGCTCCGGGGCGTCACTTCTCGGGCCGGACCACCAGCCCGACGCCGCCGCCGCGCCGCACCGGTTCGGCGACCGCGGTCATCCGGCCGGAGGGGTCGACCTCGATGGCGGCCACCGCCCCGATCTGCGCGGCCGAGGTGAAGGTGTCGCCCGAGGGGACCAGCTGCTGGCCGAAGGGAGCGAGGTCGTCGGCGTACGCCTCGATGAACTCGGGCTCGGCGGAGGTCGTCGCGCCGTTGCGCTGGGAGGCGCGGGGCGCTGCCACCGCCTCGGGGAGCGTCATGCCGAGGTCGATGCGGTTGACCAGCGTCTGCAGGACCGTCGTGATGATCGTCGATCCGCCCGGCGAGCCGACGACGAACCGCACGTCCCCGCCGTCGAGCACGATCGTCGGCGACATCGACGAGCGCGGGCGCTTGCCCGGCTCGATCCGGTTCGGGTCCCCGTTGACGAAGGTGGGGGAGAAGTCGGTCATCTCGTTGTTGAGGAGGAAGCCGCGGCCGGGGACGGTCATCGCCGAGCCGCCGGTCTGTTCGATCGTCAGCGTGTAGGAGGCGGCGTTGCCCCACTTGTCGACGACCGAGAGGTGGGTGGTGGAGATGTTCTCGGTGTCCGACTCCTCCGCGGCGGGGGCGGTCGCGCATCCGGAGCCGTCGAGAGCGCCGGGCGCGACCGGGCGGACGGAGGCGGTCGCCGGGTCGATCGTGCAGTCCCGCGAGTCCGCGAACTCCTGGCTGAGGAGCGTCTCGGTGGGCACGTCGACGAAGGCGGGGTCGCCGACGTAGGCGCCCCGGTCGGCGAAGGCGCGGGCGGACGCCTCGAGGTAGAGGTGCAGGGCGCTGCCGGTGTCCTCGGCCGCGAGGTCGTGGTTCTCGAGGATGTTGAGGGCCTCGCCGACCGCGATCCCGCCGGAGGAGGAGGGTGCCATCCCGTAGACGTCGAGTCCGCGGTAGGGGACGCGGGTCGGCGCCTGCTCGGCGACCGAGTACGCCGCGAGGTCGGCGGCGGTCATCGTGCCGGCCGGGGCCGGGAGGTCCGACCCCTCGGCGATCCGCGGGTTCTGGACCGTGTCGGCGATCTCGGCGGCCAGCGCGCCCTCGTAGAACGCGTCCGGCCCGTGGACGGCGATGGAGGTCAGCGTCTTCGCGAGGTCGAGGTTGCGGAAGGTGCTGCCCACCTTCGGCGCGTCCCCACCGGGGAGGAAGAGCTCGGCCGTGTCGGGGAACGCCTGGAACCGCTCGAGGTTGTCGAGCGTCTGGTTGCGGAAGGTCTCGTCCACCCGGAAGCCCTTCGCCGCGAGCGCGATCGAGGGCGCCAGCACGACGGGGAGCGGCAGGGTGCCGAAGCGGTCGACCGCGGTGTCCCAGGTCGCCACCGTGCCGGGCACGCCGACCGCGACGCCGGAGGAGACGAGGTCCGGGGTGAACGGGTACGGGGCTCCGGTCGCGGGGTCGAGGAACGCGTCCGAGGTGATGCCGGCCGGCGCTGTCTCGCGTCCGTCGATGGTGCTGACCTCGCCGGAGGCCTTGTCGAAGTAGACGAAGTACCCGCCTCCGCCGATGCCGGCGCTGTACGGCTCGCTCACGCCGAGGGCCGCGGCCGTGGCGACCGCGGCGTCAGCTGCGTTGCCGCCGCGCTTCAGCACCTCCATGCCCACGCGGCTCGCGTTCGCGTCGACGCTCGAGACCGCTCCGCCGTAGCCCACCTGCGTCGAGGGCGAGATGAGGGGTCCGCCGAGGAAGTCGCGGATCTTCTCGGGCGTGAGCCCGCTGTCCTTCAGGTATCCGGAGACGGGCCTGTCGAGAGCGGACGCCGGTGCGGCACCCGCCACTCCCACTGCGACGACCGCGACCAGCGCGATCGCGATCCTGCGGAGCACGGGTGTCGTGGCCATGGCGTTCCTCCATCGGAACTCTGTGGTGCGCGGTCGGCGATGCGGGTCCCCCCAACCTAGGGGCGGGGTGGGGGTGCGGGGT
>NZ_PSWD01000013.1:0-37529 GCF_002931705.1 Rathayibacter sp. AY1C5 | reverse complement strand
GGTGTCCACTGCCGAGTCCCCGAGGATGCGACTACGGTGCGGGGTAGGGGATGCCCGGTCGAGCTCGCCGCCGTCGCTCAGTCCCGGCTCGGTGCTGACGGCCCGTCGGGGATGGCGGGCAGTGCGTCGGTCGGCGGTATCGCGAACCAGAAGACCCCGTCCGCGAGCCGCGCGCGTTCCAAGGGCGCGCCGAGGGGCTCGGCCGTGTTCAGCGCCGCATCGACTCCCGTCGAGACGGGATCGTCGTTCGCGGCGTGCGGTGGGAAGCGGAAGCGCTGACCGATCAGATGGTCGCCGTCGAGACGGCGCCGGTAGACGATGCAGACGCTGTTCGGGCTCTCGATCCAGGTCCGGACCACGTCCACCACGGAGGCGTAGTTCTCGAGGATCTCGTCCTCCAGGACCCTCTTGACGACGGCAGCCTCGGTCGAATCGTGCATGGGCAATCCCTCCTCGGGTGGCGGACCGAGGAACTCGGCCCGCCACGGACGGTAGCCGAACCATTTTCGGCAGGGCGGAGGAGGCGCGCTCGAGCTCCGGAGCGGCGCGCGCCCCTCCTGGCCGGCAGGCCTGCGTCGGTACTGCTGACGGAGTCGTCGGGGCTCCTGATCCGGCCCGCGTGTCGACTCGTCCGGCAGCGCTCTTGACAGGCGAGCGAAGTAAGTGTTCGATCAGTCACATGCCTTCCCCCTCCTCCCGCTCCACCGCCGAGGCGCAGCGCGAGCGGATCACCGCGGCGGCGCTCCACGTGTTCGCGCGCACCGGATACGCCGCGACCCCGATCACCGAGGTCGCCGCCGAGGCCGGCGTCTCGCCCGCCTACGTCTTCCGACTGTTCCCCGGCAAGCTCGGCGTCTTCGTCGCAGCGGTCGACCGCTGCTACGAGCAGGTGGCGTCCACGCTCGCGGCGGCGGGGGAGGCCTCGCCCTCCTCGGACCCGGCCGACCGGCTCGAGGCGATGACCGTCGCCTACATCGACCTGATCGCCGACCGTGACCTGATCATGCTGCAGTCGCAGGCGCAGAGCGCGTGCGAGGTCCCCGAGATCCGCGAGGCGGTGCGCCGCGGGATCTCCGCGGTCGTCCGAACGGTCACCGTCGTCTCCGGAGCCGACGGCCCGGCCGTGCAGCGCTTCGTCGCCTACGGGCAGCTCTGCCACCTGATCGTGCAGGCCGACCTCGGCGGCGTCGACTCCGAGTGGGCCCGCATCGTCTCCGACGGCATCCGGCACCGCGACTGAGTCCGCGGTCCTCCCGTCTGCTCCTCTTCTTTCTCCCCTCCTCCTCTTCGCCACCCTCTTCCTCATGCCCGCCGATGTGACTGTCCAGTCACTCACCACAACCTCCAGGAGCCCCTCATGTCCACCACCCTTCCCCGCACCACCACCCGCGTCGTCCTCCCCGGGATCGTCGAGCCGTCCGGACTTCTCCTCGAGCAGGCGCCGGTCGAGCCGCCCGCGGCCGGCGAGCTGCTCGTCGCCGTCGAGGCCACCGGCATCTCGTTCGCCGAGCAGTCGATGCGCCGCGGCCGCTACTTCGCCCAGCCGCCGTTCCCCTTCACGCCCGGCTACGACCTCGTCGGCCGGGTCCTCGCGGTCGGCCCCGGCGGCGACGCGTCGCTCGAGGGCCGCCGGGTCGCCGCCCTCACCAAGACCGGCGGTTGGACGGGTCACGCCCGCGTCGCCGCCCGCGACTGCGTTCTCGTCCCCGACGGAGTCGCGTCCGAGGACGCCGAGGCCGTCGTGGTCAACGGAGTGACGGCGTGGCAGATGCTGCACCGCTCGGCCCGGGTCTCCCGCGGCGACACGATCCTCCTGTTCGGCGCGAACGGCGGAGTCGGCGGCCTCGTGCACCGCCTCGCCCGCCTCGAGGGGATCCGCGTGATCGGCGCCGCCTCGCCCCGCCACCACGAGGCCCTCCGAGCGGCCGGAGTGGAGCCCGTCGACTACGCCGATCCCGACCTCGCCGCTCGCGTGCGCGAGCTCGCTCCCGGCGGAGTGCAGGCCGTCTTCGACAACGTCGGCGGAGCGACGACCCGGCTGGCGTGGTCGCTGCTCGCGCCCGGCGGCACCCTCGTCGCGTACGCGATCGTCAGCGCGAGCACCGGGAGCATCTGGCCCCCGTTCCTCCGCCAGCTCGCGCGGATCCAGGCCTACCAGCTGGCCCCCAACGGCCGGCGCGCGGTCTTCTACGACCTCTGGGCGGGCCACTCGATGCGCCCCGCGCGCTTCCGTGCGCGGCTCGAGGAGGACCTCGGCCGCGTGCTCGGACTCCTCGCCGACGGCTCGCTGACGGCCAACATCGCCGCCCGCTTCCCGCTCACCGGGATCGTCGAGGCGATGGAGCTCGCCGAGTCCCGAACGCTCGACGGCAAGGTGATCCTGCTGCCGTGAGCGGGGTGCGTCCGGGCGGAGGGTGATTCCGGCGCGGAGGCGCCCGGACGGCGAGCGGAGGAGAATGGCGCGGTGGACACGGGACTGGTCGAGGTGCTGAAGGCGCTGGGCAATCCCACGCGACTGCAGATCATGGAGTGGCTCCGCTCTCCCGAGGCGTCGTTCAGCGAGTTCGAGCCGATCGCCGACCGCGCCGAGTTCGGGGTCTGCGTCACGCATCTCGCCGCGAAGAGCGGTCTCGCGCAGTCGACCATCTCGTCGTACATGGGATCCCTGGAGCGCGCGGGCCTCGTCCGCTCGACGCGCGTCGGGAAGTACACCCACTACCGGAGGAGCGACGCCGACGTCGACGGGCTCCTGAAGCGCCTCGGAGCCTCGATCTAGCGACATATCGCGAATCGTCGATATGATCGGCGGCATGACCGATGCTTCCGAGGCCGCTCCCGCTCGCCGCGCTCTGCTCGTCCACGCCCATCCCGAGGAGCGGTCCTTCTCCTCGGCGCAGGCGGACGCGGTCCTCGAGCAGCTGAGGGCCGACGGCATGGAGGTGCGCCGGCTCGACCTGTACGCCGAGGGCCGGGACCCGGTGCTGCACCGCGACCAGTTCGCGTCCGGCTCCGGCTACTTCAAGCCGCAGGCGCAGCAGATGACCGCGGTCCTCGAGAAGACGCTCGGGGAGCCCGTCGCGAGCGATCTCGACGAGCTGCTGCAGGCGGATCTCCTGGTGCTCTCGTTCCCCCTGTGGTGGTTCTCGATGCCGGCGATCATGAAGGGCTGGATCGACCGGGTCTTCGTGATGGGCGCGACGTTCGGAGGCGAGCACGGCGTCTTCGCCGAGGGCGGCCTGCGCGGCAGGAGCGCGATGCTCCTGCTGACGACGGGCGGCGGCGAGGCGGCCTTCGCGCCCGGCGCCGCCGACGGCTACGGCGACCTGCAGTCGTTCCTCTTCCACATCCATCGCGGGATGCTCGAGTTCGTCGGCTACGACGTCCTGCCCCCGGTGGTCACCTACGGTCCCGCCCGCCTCGACGCGGCCGGACGCGAGGACGCCCTGCAACGGGCTCGAGCGCAGGCGTCCGCATCGACGGCCCGGCTGCGCGCCGCGTAGCCTTCTGCCGCTGCGCCTCCCGGCCGCGCTCAGTCCCGCGACCGGCTCGCGTGCGCGCGGGCCTTCATCCGGTTGCCGCACGTCGCCATCGAGCACCACTTGGCGGTGCCGGGGCGGCTGCGGTCGAGGAGGAAGAGGTTGCACTCGTCGTTCGCGCAGGCGCGGAGCCGCCCGGGGAACCGGGTGTTCACAGCGGACCAGGCGAGAACCGACTGCACCGCGAGTCGATCCGGTTCGGGAGCGCTCAGCTCCCACACGACGCCCTCATCGGTGACGCGCGGGGTGCGCACGGCGCGCGCGACCAGGTCCGCGAGCTCCGCGACGGCCGCGGGCGCGCCCGACCGCACGACCGCCTGGAGCGCGTCGCGGGCGCGGCGCAGCCGCTCGAGCTCGTCCTCGGTGCCGACTCCGCCCCACCGCCGGGCGAGCTCGCGACCGGCCGCGTCGCCGAGGTCGTCCGTCGGCCGTCCGTCCACCACCGGCGCGCTGTTCAGCACCGCCAGGAGCAGCTCCTCGTCCCGATCCATCGTTCCCCGTCCTCCCGCGCCGTGCGGCCCGTTCGATCCATGCTAGCGTCCGACTAACCAGTAAATCTACTTGAAGAGGTTAGCCATGGTCGTCGTCCATCACTGCACCGTGTCCGTCGACGGACTCGACGTCTTCTGGCGGGAGGCCGGGCCCGTCGACGCGCCCGTCCTCCTGCTGCTGCACGGGTACCCGAGCAGCTCGCACATGTTCCGCCACCTCCTTCCCGCCCTCGCGGGGCACTACCGCGTCATCGCCCCCGACCACATCGGCTTCGGACGCTCGTCCGCGCCCTCCGTCGAGGACTTCGACTACACGTTCGCCGCCCTGACCGCGGTGACCGGCCGCTTCCTCGAGACCATCGGGGTGACCCGGTACACGATCTACGCCCAGGACTACGGCGCCCCCGTCGGCTGGCGCCTCGCCCTCGCCGATCCGTCCGCGGTCGTCGCCGTGATCTCGCAGAACGGCAACGCCTACGAGGAGGGCTTCGTGCCCGGCTTCTGGGACCCGATCTGGGCCGACGCCGCCGAGCGGACCGACGAGACGCGCGACGCACTCCGGCCGGCTCTCGGCCGGAAGGCCGTCGAGTGGCAGTACACCCACGGTGTCCCCGACTCCAGCACCGTCGACCCGGACGCCTGGGAGCACGACCTCGCGCTCCTCGCCCGCCCCGGCCAGGACGACGTGCAGCTGGCGCTCTTCCGCGACTACGCCACCAACCGCGAGCTCTACCCCGCCGTGCATGCGTGGATCCGCGAGTCCGGAGTCCCCGTCCTCGCCGTCTGGGGCCGGAACGACGAGATCTTCGCCCCCGCCGGCGCCCAGGCGTTCCTCCGCGACGCGCCCCGCGCGCGCATCGAGCTCGTCGACGGCGGGCACTTCCTGCTCGAGTCCCACCTCGACCAGGTCGTCGGCGCGATCACGGACTGGCTCGGCCGCGAGTGACGGTCCCGTGAGCCGGGCGGGTCCGCTGATTCGGCCTCGCGGGAGCGGCCACGGATGCCTGCTCCTGCTGCCGGCAACCGCGCCGACGTCGGCGCAGCGGGTCGCGATCCCGACCCGCTGCGCCCGGCGAGCCCCTCCTACCCGGCGCCCCTCAGCGGCTGAGGAGGGCGACGAGGTCGGTCGCGATGCGGTGCTCGACGTCGGCCGGGACGGGCTGCACGGCGGCGTCGAGGTCCGCGGTGACGACGGCGGCGAGGCTCCGGGCCTGCAGGGTCAGGCCGAGGTCCATCGCCTGGATCGGGTTGCCGCCGGCCGCGGTGAGGTTGATCATCCGGCCGTTCTCGAGGCGGACGATCCGCTTGCCGTTCTTCAGGCTGATGCCCTGCCGGCGCTGTCCGTCGGCGAACTCGGTGGTCGACTCCGTGGCGGCCGCGAGGGCGTCCTCGTCGATCTCCCACGGGAAGTGGCCGACGCCCGCGATCACGGCGCCGTCGGCGAACGCGTCGATCTCCGCGGCGCCGATGACGCCGGGTGCGCCGGTGGCGGTGAAGACGAACTGCGCGTCCGAGAGGACGTCGGCGACGGGTCCGACACGGTGGCCGCGGAGGATCGCCTGCAGCGAGCGGATCGGGTCGACGTCGGCGACGGAGACCCGCGCTCCGAGCTGCGCGAGGGTGTCGGCTACTCCGCGTCCGCACGGGCCGTAGCCGATGACCGCGGCGCGGGTGCCCGGGATCATGAGGTTCGTGGCGTTCATGAAGCCCTGGACGACGCTCTGGCCGACCCCGTACTCGTTCTCGACGATCAGCTTGAGGGGCGAGTCGTTGATGACGATGACCGGTCGCGGGAGGGTCGCGCTGTTCTCCCGCAGGCGGATGCCGCCGGTGGTGGTCTCCTCGGTGCCGCCGAGGTAGTGGTCCGGGACGCCCGAATTGATCAGGCGGAGGGTGAGGTCGGCGCCGTTGTCGAGGGTGAGGTCGGGGTCGTGCTCGAGCACCTCCTCGATGTTGCGGAGGTGCTCCGCCTCGCCGTCGCTCTGCTGCGTGTGCACGTGCACGCCGAGGGCGCGGAGGTCGTCGGCGACGTCGTCCTTCGTGGTTCCGGGCGAGCCCGTCAGAGCGATGTCCATTCCGGCCTCGACGAGGAGCGACACGAGGGCGGCGGTCTTGGGCTCGACGTGGAGGCAGATCGCCAGCTTCTTCCCGGAGAGCACCGGAGCGAGCTCCCGGACGGCCTGCGCGGTGAGGGGCATGTGGTCGAGAGCCCAGCGGCTCGCCGGGTGGGAGAGGGAGGAGGTCATGGCGGGTCCTGTCTGGAGTGGGTGCGTGGGCGTCGGGTGGGGGCGTCGTGTGGCCGGCGGCGCGGGAGTCGCGTCAGGGCGCTCGGCCCCCGGCGGGCTGCCGCCGCGCCCGGCGTCCCGCGTGCGTCGAGCGCGCTGCCCGGTACGGAAGGTCTTGAGGAGGCCGATCGCCGGGGACGGCCGCGAGAGGCCGCACTCGTCTGCTCGCTGCGAGATGGAACCTGAGGTGCATCTCCTCACGCCGGGCCGAGGTCGGCACGGCGCGGATCGTCATCGGTGAGGACACCAGCCCAGTCTGTCGATCCGGACGAGCCCTCGCTCGGATGATCGTGCCCGGCGGCAGCACCTCGGGAGGGGCCGACCTGTCGTGCGGTGACGTCCCGCGCGGACTGACAGGCGCGCCGCGTCCGCTCACCCTCCGGCGACTGGACGAGGGGCGTCGAAGAAGAGGTAGGACACGAAGTGGATCGCGCGAAGCCGGAACCACGCGAAGGCTCGGTCGCGAGCGCGGCCCGACGGAGCGCCACCGCTACCCTGACGCCATGCGCCGCAGTCTCGACGACCCTCTTCGGAACCGCGTCCGCACTGGCTCTCCGTCCGTCGCGTCCGCCTGATGGAGCGGCGACGGACGGACCGCTCGGAGCCGGTTCGCGAGTTCCGGCCCTCGAGGGCCCGGCAGAGGAACGAGTCGCGACGCCTGAGGCCCGTCGCCGTCCTCCCCGCGCTGGTCCTGCTGGCGGGGAGCATCTGGGGAGTCGTGATCGCCGACGACCGCGGTGCCGCGCTGGCCGTCTACCTCGGGCTGTTCGGCTTCGCCACCGTGGTGGCTCTGGTGATCGTCGGAGTGCTGGCGCTCCGCAACCGGCGGTTCCTCGCCACCGCGTCGCTCCGGATCTCGGACCGGGCGATCGAGTGCACGGACGCTCGAGGCAGGGTCGTGACCTTCGAGCGGGCCGACCCGTCGGTGAAGGCGCTGCTCGCATGGGTGCCCGCCGGCCCCAACAGTGAGGGGATCGATCTGCCGCCGTCGCTCATCCTGTTCTTGTCGGATGGAAGCCGGTCGCTGCGGCTCCGCGGGGCGGACTGGGAGCTCGAGGATCTGCGGGCCGTCGTCGCCGCCGTGACGACACCGCTCTCGCCGGCGGCGCGTGGCGTGCACACCGGTAGCCGGAGCGTGTGGGCGCGCCTGACCGGAGCCGCTCGTCGGCGGGAGATCGAGGCGCCGCCCGCCCCGGAGAAGACGCTCAGCCCCGCCGAGATCAACGAGCTGATCCCCGGAACGATGAGCTTCCGCGAGACCCGTCCGCTGACGTCCGCCCTCCTGATCGGGTTCGGCTCGGTGGCTCTCGTGCTGTGCGTCGTCGTCGGCGTCGCCTTCGCGGTGGTGCCCGGGTAGCGGCGGAGGTCGGCGGCCGTGCCGTGGACCGCTGGGCGGGAGACGCGCGCGACAGGCCCACGTGCCCGATCGGCGACCTCGCCGGGGTGATATTGCCCGCGCCCTAGGCTCCACGCATGACACTCACCCAGGACTCCGGTTGGATCTGGTTCGGACTCGCGATCGTCACCGCCGGTCTGGCCGAGCAGAAGGGCCGCTCGCGCTGGCGCTGGTTCGTGCTGGGGCTGCTGCTCGGGCCGATCGCGACGGCCCTCGTCGTGCTGTGGGCGCGACCGGAGGGCGGAGTGGCGACGGACGTGCGCTGGAACTTCGCGATCGGCGCCGGCGTCGCCGCGGCGGCGCTCGTCCTCGTCGCCGTGACCTCGGCCCTCTGGCTGCTGCTCATCCCTGCGGCGATCGCGGCGCTCGCCGCCGGTCTGCTCGCCTGGCTGAGCCGCCGCGTCCCCTACGAGGACCTGCCCCGCTGACGACCGCTAGAGGCTGGTCGAGCATCGGAACTCGAGATCTCGCGGCCCGAGGCGGCAGGCGCGTCACTCCTCGGACAGGGTCGATGACCTCGCGAGAGTCTGCCGGCCGCGGCGTCAGCGTTCCGGCCAGGCCTCCCACACTCGACTGAAGGGCGCGGTCAGCTGCTGCCCGTCGTGGCCGATCCTGTGATGCCCCCCGACGTCGTTGCTGTAGCCGCTCGACCAGCCGAGCTCACTGCCGCTCCCGATGCGGTAGCCGACGATGATGCCGTCCTTCCCGGCGGCGATGCTCTCCTCGTAGCGGCCCGCGACGACGTCGAAGACGGTGCGCTCGAGGTCGCCCGCGAGGGCGGTCCACTCGTCGTCGCAGGCGTCGCAGCCGCAGACGGGGTAGTTGAAGCGGTGCAGTGCTCCGGCGTGGAGGAGGACGCCGGGGAAGACGGTCCAAACGATCGTCAGAGGTGCGGCGTCGACCGACCGCGGCGTCACGCGGACGGCGCGGGCGGCCCAGGAGATCTCCGCTTCGTCTCGTGAGGCCAGGGCCGGGTCGTCCTCGACCGTGACGTCGTAGGTGCGCTCGAGGTGCTCGAGCAGGGCGTCCGCGACGGTGTGCAGCGGCTGGAAACGCTCGAGATCTCTCGTGACGGAGTAGCTCTCGTCCGGAGGCGACTCACCCTGCCAGCGAGTGCCGTAGGGGATGGGTCGGCCGTCCTCGCCGATGAAGATGCGGTCCGCGACTGCCGGTCGGGCGTAGTCCGTCATGGACGAGAGGGTACGACGCGAGCCGTCCCGCCGTCAGGTCGGCGACTTCCTGCCGACGGGTGCCGCGCCACCCAGCCCCACGTCCCCCTCCGGATACGCATCGTGCGAGAAGCACAGCCGCACCCCCGCCGCCTCCACACGCTCGAGCACCTCGGACGTCCGCTCGTGCGCCCGCGCGTCGTCGCTGATGAACCGCGGCAGCCGGCGCAGGCGCCCGGACCAGCCGAGGAACTCCCGCCCCCACGCCGCGTCGCCGGCCACAAGCACGCGCCCCTCGACGAGCACCCCCAGGTGCCCGCGCGCATGGCCTGGGAGCGGCACCACGAGCAGCGATCCGTCGCCGAAGAGGTCGAATCCGGTCAGCCCCTTGATCGTCGTCGCGGGCTGCTCGTCCGCCACGATCCCGGCCGCGAACCACGGCGGCAGCAGCGCGCGGAAGATCCCCTCGCGCACGCGGTTCCGCCGCACGGAGGCGACCTGGCCCGACGACAGCACGAACGTCGCGTCCGGGAACCAGCGCACGCCGCCCACGTGGTCCGGGTGCAGGTGCGTGAGCACCACGAACTCCACGTCGGCCGGGGTCAGGCCGAGGGCGAGCAGCCGCTGGTCGACGGTCTCGTCGTCCGGCACCGTCGCGGGCAGGATGCGCTCGTACAGCCGTCCGACGAGGCCCGTTCCGCGGAACGTCGGCGGGTAGCCCGTGTCCACGAGCACCCGTCGGCCGCTCGCGTGCGTGTAGAGGAAGACGTTCGAGGGGAAGACGCGGCGGGGGAGCCCCTTCCCGCGGAACACCCGGGACAGCGGGAAGACGGTGCTCCCGCACGCCATCACCTGCAGCGACGACTCAGCCACGCGTCCTCCTCAGGTGCTCGCCGACCCGGCGGATGCCCTCGGCCAGCGGCACGGTCGGCTCGTAGCCGAGCTCGGTCCGCGCCCGCGAGATGTCGAGGGTCTGCGCGTAGGCGAGGGTCGCCACGGTGTAGCGGGTGAACGGCGGCTCGCGGCCGGGCAGCAGCCGGTACACCCGCTCCAGGATCTCGGCGAGCGCGGTCAGCACGCGCAGGTCCACCCGGATGAAGCGCGGCTCCTCGCCCATCGCGGCGAAGAAGCGCTCGAGGAGGTCGCCGAGCGGAGCGGGCTCGCCGTTGGTGATGTTGTAGACGCCGCCGTCGGCCACGGGAGCGTCGGCGGCGAGCACCAGCGCGTGCGCGGCGTTCTCGACGCAGGTGATGTCGACGGGGTTCCGACCGCCGTCGAAGAGGGGGATGCCGCGGCGGCGGCTCGCGGCGACGAAGCGGGGGAGGAGGCTGGGGTCGCCGACGCCGATCAGGCCGCGGGGGCGCAGGATCACGAGCTCGGGGATCCGGCCGGCGCGGTGCGCCTCCTGCAGCAGCCGCTCCGCCTCGATCTTGCTGCGGATGTAGAGGCTCATCCGGCTGCCGGCGTCGACCTCCTCCTCCCGCACCAGGTACTGGTGGCGCCGGGCGGAGTAGATGCTCGGCGAGGAGACGAAGACGAAGCGGCGGACCCCGCAGCGCTCGGCCAGCGCGATCATCGCCTCCGTCCCCGCGACGTTCGCGCGCTCGAACTCGCTCCACGTGCCCCACGGGCTCGACAGAGCGGCGGCGTGCACGAGCACGTCGGCCTCGACGTCCGTCGCGCCCAGCTCGGCGAGGTCGGCGCGGAGGACCGTGGCGCCCTCCTCCTCCAGCCGCGCCAGCGCCTCGGGGGCGCGACCGGTGGCGAGCACGTCGTCGCCCGCGGCCAGGAACTCGCGCACCGCGTAGCCGCCGAGGAAGCCCGTCGCCCCGGTGATCAGCACGCGGCGCCGGCGCTCAGCGGACATCGACGACCTCCAGCCCGCGCTTGCGGCCCCAGTACCAGAGCAGGATCCCCAGGTACCCGAGCGCCTTGCCCTTCCGGATCGACATCAGCACGACCGCGTCCTTGTCGAGCAGCGCCTCGCTCCGCCCGATCACCTGGCAGACCTTGAGGTGCAGCTCCAGGTCCTCGTCGGTGTCGTCGATGCTCGAGCGCGGGAAGCCGTCGACCTGGAGGTACAGCGCGGCATCGATCGCGAGGTTGCAGCCGGCGGCCATGAACATCCGGTACCGCTGGCCGCGGCGGCGGTAGAAGACGCCCGGCGCGTGCTCCATCAGGCGGATCAGCGCGGTGCCGAGCACGCCGTCGTACCAGCGGTAGACGGCTTCGTCCCGCCGCGGGGACAGGCGGCCGCCGACGAAGCGGGCGCCGCCGCGGAGGTCGGCCTTGAGGCGCGCCACCCAGTCGGCGCTCGGCAGGCAGTCGGCGTCCGTGCGGGCGACGGCCGTCGCGCCCTCGGCGATCGCGTGGCGGAAGCCGGTGTCGGAGGCGGCTCCCGTGCCCTTCTGCGCCTCGTCGATCACGGCGACCTGCCGCTCCGGGCACCGGCGGCGGAACTCCTCGATCACGGCGCGCGAGCCGTCGGTGCTGCCGTTGTCGACGAGCAGGAGGGTGAAGTCCGGATCGGTCTGGCGGGCGAGCGCGTCGAGGGCGCCGCCGAGCAGCTTCTCCTCGTCGAGGAAGGGCACGACCACCCAGAAACCGCGCGCGTCCATCCGTCCCCCGCTCCGGGACCATGGTGTCGGCGGGGGCCCGTGCCGTCAAACCGCGCCGAACAGTGCGCGCGGAGGTGCAGAGGCGCGCTATACAGGGATTCGCTCCGCACGTCCCGGGGCAGGAAGGGGCCCGCGTGCCCGACCTCCTCCCGCTCCGCGTCCTCGGCACGGGCGAAGCGCTGCCCGAGCGGATCGTCACGACCGCCGAGGTCGCCGCGCTCTGCGGCCTGCCCGCCGACGAGGCCGAGCGCCGCTCCGGTGTGCGCACCCGCCACTGGGTCACCGACGACGAGGACCCGCTGGAGCTCGGCCTGCTCGCCGCCCGTCGGGCGCTCGCGGCGGCCGGGCTCGACACGGTCGACGTGGTGCTCAACGCCTCGGGGACCCAGCTGCAGGCGATCCCGGACGGAGGCGCACTGCTCGCGGCGGGACTCGGCCTCGACGACGTCTCGGCGTACAGCGTCGGCGCCACCTGCCTGTCGTTCCTCTTCGCTCTGCAGGAGGCGGGATTCCTCCTCGCCACGGGTCGCGCCGACACCGTGCTCATCGTCTCGACCGACTGCGGCAGCCGCGGCATCGACCCGGGCCAGCCCGAGAGCGCCCTGCTCTTCGGCGACGCGGCCGCCGCCGTCGTGATCGGCCGCGCCGAGACTCCGGGCCAGGGCCTGGTCGCCACGCACTTCCGCACCCGCCCGAGCGGTGTGCGCCACGCGGAGCTGCGCGGCTTCGGCTCGCGGATCCGCATCGAGGAGGCGCAGGACCGGCTCGCCGACTTCCGCTTCGACATGCAGGGCAAGGCGCTGCTCGTCGACGCGCTGCGGCACTTCCCGGCGTTCCTCGAGGAGGTGCGGCCCGGTCTTTCGAGAGGGCTCCCCGGCATCGACCGGGTGGTCCCGCACCAGACCAGCGCCGCCGGGCTCGAGGGCATGGCCCGCCTCTGGGGCCGCGACCGGATGACGATCACGCTCGGCGAGGTCGGCAACACGATCGGCAGCGCGATCCCGCTGGCCCTGCACCGCTCGGACGTGCAGCCGGGGGAGTCGGTGCTGCTGGTGGGCACGGGCGCCGGCACCCACTACGGCGCGGTGGTCCTGCAGGCGTGAGAGGCGGCGCCTAGCCGAGGAGCGACAGGGCCGAGAGCCCGAGGAACGGCGCCATCACCACGAGGCAGACCGCGGCGGAGGGGAGGAATCCGTGGAAGGAGTCCCGCCCGCCGACCAGACGGGCGAGCAGTCCCGTGACCAGCGGTGGGAGCAGGAACAGCAGCAGCCACGGAGCCAGGACCTCCGCGCGCGGCGCCGTCCAGTCGGGCTGGTCGTCGCGGTCGAGCGGAGGGAGCCGCACGAGGAGGAACGCGGCCGTGAGGACGATCGCGGGGAGGACCGACAGGCAGGTGAGCGTGATCGCGGTGAACCTCGCCCCGTCGTCCCGGGAGTACCGGGCACGGTCGGGGTCGGGCGCGGGCCCCCGATCGGTGTCCTCGTCCCAGCCCGGACTGCTGAATCGGATGCGTCCCATCAGGCGATCATGCCGTTCCGCTGCGGCCTACGGCGCGAGGGCGACGGAGCCGAGCGACGGGTAGTCGGGACCCTGGTAGTCCATCACGGTGAGCGTGCGGATCTCCGGCATCGTCGCAGCGCCCGGGATCGGGATCTCCTGATCGGGACGGCCCGGATCCAGCGCGGCGATCTCGAAGGAGTATCCGGCGGTGTCGACCCAGTTGCCGGAGGCGTCCTGCTCGAGCGCACCCTCCTTCAGGGACAGCCGGAGGTCGGACGCGTCGCCGGTCGAGAAGCCGGTGAGGACCGCCCACGTCGATCCGTCCGTCCGGCGCTCGATCCGCACCGACCCGGTCGTCCCGGTCTGCTGGCTGACGAAGTCTCCCGAGAGGGGGAGCTGCTGCTCGAAAGCGCTGAGCGACGTCTCCTCGGAGGAGGGCGCCGCCGACGACGTGGCCGGCGCGGCGTCCGCCGGTGCCGACGGCCCGGTGGTCGGCTCACCGCCGGTGCAGCCGGAGAGCAGCAGCGCGCCCGCCAGCGCCGTGACCGCGACCGAGATCCGTGCTCCGCTCATCCCCACGGACCCATCCTGGCACCCGGGCGCCCGGTGCGCGCGGTTCTCCAGCGTCGACGGCACCGCGAGGTCCGCAGCCCCGCCCCGGCGTCCCGTCATCCCCGCCGCCCGACGAGTGCCCGCAGCGCATCGCGGACGAACCGGGCGCCGGCGACTCCGCCGTAGTGCGCCGAGAACCGCTCGTCGTCGACGTACATCTCGCCGAGCCCGAGCAGGTACTCGTCGCTCGGGCCGCCGGTCGCGTCGCGGGGCGTGCCCGGCACCTCGGCGAGCCAGGCGCGGTGCCGCTCGGCCAGCGCGAGCGCCTCCTGCCCGGTCGGATCCGCCCCGCTCGCCGCCGCGGCGGTCCAGGCGTCGGCGAGGTCCGCCTGCCGCCGCTGCCACTGCTCGCGGTCCTCCGCGCTCATCGAGCGCCACCAGCGGTCGCCGTCGGCGTACGCCGGGGCACCCCAGCGGCGCTCCACCTCCTCGCGGTGCTCCGCGTGGTCGAACCCGTCGAACATCTCCTCGGCCATCGGCCCGTTCCCTTCTCTCATCGTGGTGATCGTCCCGGCGACCGCCCGGATGCGGCGATCGAGCCGTCGGCGCTCCTCCTGGAGCACGTCGAGGTGCCGCTCGAGAGCGGCCACCGGCTCCGCGTCGCGCCGCAGGATCCGCCCGATCTCGGGCAGTCCGAGACCGAGGTCGCGCAGCAGCAGGATCCGCTGCAGCGTCACGAGCGCGGCGGCGTCGTAGTAGCGGTAGCCGTTCGCGCCCACCCGGCTCGGCGGCAGCAGCCCCTCGGCCCCGTAGTGCCGCAGCGTCCGGCTGGTCGTACCGGCCAGCCGCGCCACCTCGTGCACGGTCCACTCCTGCTCCACAGCGCCCTCCGTCTCCGCGTCGCCGGTGACTCCGGCGGTGATGGAAGCGACGGTACGGGTTGACGCAGCGTCAACGTCAAGCGGCAGGGACGGATCCGCTAACCGGCGCCGATCCTGCGCGTTCCCACCCGGAGGACGAGCTCGGTCACCGGCATCGCGGCGATCGAGCAGCAGGCGGCGGGCACCACGGTCAGCAGCGCGACGACGGCGTCCGTCCCGTCGCCCGCGTCGGTCCACGCCGCGATCGAGACCACGATCCAGGCGATCGCGAGAATGCAGACCGTACAAGCGATCCAGAGGACCGGCCAGGGGGCGCGACCCCGTCCCGCGGAGTAGGGGAGCCCGCCGACGGCCGCCGTCACGGCGGTCGCCAGAAGCGCTCGGGCCAGCGGGAGGAGCAGCTCGCCGGGGTCCCGGCCGGTGTCGAGGGAGGACAGGGCGAACAGGACCGAGGTCGTCGCGAGCGAGAGGACCCCGGCGACGGCGACGAGCGTCAGCAGGGTCCGGATCAGGAGCCTCACCGGTCGCCTCCGGCGAGGAACGCGCCGCGCTCCTCCAGCAGCCGCCGCAGGTGCCGGTCGAGCACCAGCCGCTCCGCGATCCGCCCGAGGACGCCGAGCGGGGCGGAGTACTCGAGCCGGTCGATCATCACGGAGCCGGAGCCGGAGCCGTCGGACTCGAAGCGGTGCTCGTGCCGGAAGGTCGCGAAGGGCCCGCGGGTCTGCTCGTCGACGAAGGAGTGCGGGGCGTCGAGCACGGTGACGGTGCTGGTCAGCCGGAGCAGGACGCCGAAGTGCCGGGCGCTCCAGGTCACGTGCTCGCCGAGCCCGATCAGCCCGGTGGTCGTCCCGGACACCGCGCGCTCGCGAGCGCCGGCCTGCGAGGCGGTGTGCAGGTCGATGTCGCGCGCCCGGTCGAACATCTCGGCGGCCGGGCGGGCGGAGCGGGTCACGACCTGGAGGAGCACGGTGTCGATCCTGCCCGCCGCGCCTGGGGCCGGCCACGGACGCGCCGGTCCGCCCGCCTCACCAGCTCGTCACCACGGTCCGCGTGATCACCCAGCCCTCGTCGCGGCGGACGAGGCGGCTCGTCAGCTGGAGCCGCCAGGTCGCGTGCAGACGGCCGATGGTCGCCTCGGTGATGGTGCGGGAGGTGAGCACCGGGTGCGCGGCGCCGCCCGAGAGGGCGCTCTCGACGTGGTCGATCTCGTGGTACTCCTTGCGCGCCTCGTCGATGTCGGCGAGCCACTCCTCCCGCGACTGCACGAGGCCGGTCGGGTGCTCGATCACGAAGCGCTCGTCGAGCAGCGCCTCGAGCGCGGGCAGGTCCACCAGCTCCAGCGCGTCGAAGAGGGCGGCGTGCACCGCGGTCGGGCCGTCGTCCTCCAGCTCGTCGACCGTGCCGGCGGTCCCGTCGCCGCTCATGCCGGCGGTCCCGTCGTCGCGCGGCGGACGAGCTGCGTCGGCAGCTGCACGTGCAGCGAGCGCGGCTCGCGCCCGGCCATCAGGGCGATCAGCATCTCGGCGGCGGTCGCTCCGAGCGTCTGCATCGGCTGGCGGACGGTGGTCAGCGGCGGATCGAAGCGCGCGGCCTCGGGCACGTCGTCGAAGCCGATCACCGACAGGTCGTGGGGCACGGCGAGGCCCAGGTGCGCGGCGGTCTCGATGATCGCCAGCGCAGAGACGTCGTTGGCGGCGAAGACCGCGGTCGGCCGGTCGGGCAGCGACAGGAGCGAGGAGGCGGGCCGCCGGGCGGTGTCGCGGTGGTAGTTGCCCACCCGCAGCAGGCGCTCGTCGAAGGCGAGGCCGGCCTCCGCCAGCGCCGCCCGGTATCCGGCCTCGCGCAGCCGCGCCGAGCGCAGGTCGCCGCGGCCCGCGACGAAGCCGATGCGGCGGTGCCCGAGGGCGACGAGGTGGCGGGTGGCGAGCAGGGCGCCGCCGAAGTTGTCGGACTCGACGGTCGGCAGGTCGGCGCGGCCGGTGTGCGGATCCACAGCGACGAGCGGGATGTCGGAGGGCGCGCTCACCACGCTCGGCGTGACCATGATCGCCCCGTCGATGAGGGTGCCGCTGAGCCGGCTGAGCGAGCGCCGCTCCCAGCCCTCCTGCTCGCCCTCGTGGGAGCCGGAGTAGGCGAGCAGGTCGAACCTCGACTCCGCCAGCACCGACCCCACGCCCTTCAGGATCTCGGCGCTGAACGGCTCGAACCCCGCGACGAGCACGCCGATCACGCCCGTGCGCCGGGAGCGCATGCTGCTCGCGACGAGGCTCGACTCGTAGCCGAGCTCGCGCACGACCTCGAGCACGCGGGTGGCGGTGGAGGGGGCGATGCCGTAGCGGCCGTTCACGGCCTTGGACACCGTCGCCACCGAGACGCCGGCGGCAGCGGCGACGTCGTGGATGGTCGGTCGGGTGGTCATGTGGCCGACTGTAACCCCTGCTTCGAAAACCATTTCGAAAACGTTTGACCACTTTCGCAAGCACTGCGGACACTGACTCCACCCGCGAAGGCGGGAACCCCCACGGCGCCGGTGCACCAGGCGGCGCCCTCGATGAAGAGAACGGTTGGACGATGAAGTTCAGGAAGATCGCAGTGGCGACAGCAGCCCTGCTCGGCACGGTCGCGGCCCTCACCGGCTGCTCGGCTCAGGACTCGGGATCGAGCGACGGCACCGTCGCGATGACCCTCTGGCAGAACTCGACCACGGGCCCCGGCCAGGAGTTCTGGGACAAGACGATCGCGGACTTCGAGGCCGCGAACCCCGGAGTGACCATCGAGTCGCAGGCCATCCAGAACGAGGACCTCGACGGCAAGCTCCAGACGGCGCTCAACTCGGGCGACGCCCCCGACGTCTTCCTCCAGCGCGGAGGCGGCAAGCTCGCCGCCATGGTCGCGGGCGGACAGCTGAAGGACCTCACCGACGGCATCTCGGACCAGGCGCGCAGCGAGATCCCCGAGGGCTCGTTCTCGGCGAACACGCTCGACGACAAGGTCTGGGCGATGCCGGTCGCCGTCCTCCCGGGCGGCCTGTTCTACAGCCAGGACCTCTTCACGGCGGCGGGCGTCACCGAGACGCCGAAGACCATCGACGAGCTCGACTCGGCGATCACGAAGATCAAGGGCAGCGGAGCCCAGGCCGTCGCGCTCGGCGCGAAGGACGCCTGGCCCGCCGCGCACTGGTACTACTTCTTCGCGCTCCGCGAGTGCAGCGCCGACACCATGGCCGAGGCGGCCGACACCAAGGACTTCTCGGACGACTGCTGGGTCCGCGCGGGCGAGGACCTGCAGGACTTCTCGGCCACCGAGCCGTTCAACGAGGGCTTCCTCACGACCGCCGCCCAGCAGGGCGCGGGCAGCTCGGCCGGACTCCTCGCCAACCACCAGGCGTCGATGGAGCTCATGGGCGCGTGGAACCCCGGCGTGATCGCCTCCCTCACCCCCGACGAGAAGCCGCTGCCCGACCTGGGCTGGTTCCCGTTCCCCGAGATCGACGGCGGCGACGGCGAGGCCGGCGCGATCATGGGCGGTGTCGACGGCTACTCCTGCTCCGCGGGCGCTCCCGACGAGTGCGTCGACTTCCTCAACTACCTGGCCACCTCCGACGTGCAGAAGGAGTACTACGCGGCCTTCAACGCGCCCCCGGTGAACACCGTGGCGCAGGAGGCGGTCACCGAGCCGTACCTGCAGCAGATCCTCGAGGCCTACAACTCGGCCCCGTACGTCTCGCAGTGGCTCGACACCGTCTACGGCCTCAACGTCGGCAACGCGCTGAACGTCGGAGTCGTCGACCTGCTGGCCGGCAAGAGCGACCCCGAGCAGCTGGTCGAGGCCGTCAACGCCGCCGCGGCGAAGGCCTAGTCACCATGGCACTCCGCGAGAGCCCGCTCCTCGGAGTGGATGAGCCCCGCGGGACCGCGCGCACCGGAGGCGTCACCTCGACGCCTCCGGTGCGCCGGCGCCGCCGCAGCGTGGGCTGGGCGGGGCGCTTCGAGATCGCGCTCCTGGTCGGCCCGGCGCTGATCGTCTTCCTCGCCTTCGTGATCTTCCCTGTCGTGATGGCGGCCTACTACGGCTTCTTCAGCTGGCAGGGCTACGGAGTGCCGACGGACTTCGTCGGCTTCCGCAACTACCTGACGATCCTGCAGGACCCCACCTTCCACGACGCCCTCGCGCACAACGGCATCATCGTGGTGCTCTCGCTCGTGCTCCAGGGGCCGGTCGCGATCCTCCTGGCGCTGCTGCTGAACCGCAAGCTGCGCGGGCAGTCGATCATCCGCGTCCTGATCTTCGTGCCGTACGTGATCTCGGAGGTCGTCGTCGGCACCGGCTGGAGCCTGATGCTCCAGACCAGCGGCGCGGTCAACGGCCTGCTCGAGAAGGTCGGCCTCGGCGCGCTGAAGCAGGACTGGCTCTCGGATCCGGCGATCGCGATCTGGACGCTGATGCTGATCATCACGTGGAAGTACATCGGCTTCGCCGTGATCCTCTTCCTCGCGGGTCTGCAGGGCATCCCCGAGGAGCTGTCCGAGGCCGCGGCCATCGACGGCGCCTCCTACTGGCAGGTGCAGCGGCGGATCACCCTGCCCCTGCTCGCGCCGACCCTGCGGATCTGGGCGTTCCTGTCGATCATCGGCGCACTGCAGCTCTTCGACCTCGTCTACATCATCTGGGGCCAGTACGTGTCCTCGACCGCGGGCACCTCGACCATGGCGATCTACCTGGTCACCAACGGCCGCAATGCCGGCAACTACGGGTACGGGAACGCCGTCGCGGTGGTCCTGTTCCTGATCTCGCTCGTGGTGGCGCTGCTCTACCAGCGCTTCGTGCTCCGGCGCGACACGGCGGGCGCACTGACGGGAGACAAGCGATGACCGGCACGACGATGACGGCCCCGCCGATCACTCCGGAGACCCCTCGGCCTCTCGCGGTGAAGCGGCGCCGGCAGCCCCTGGGCCGCGGCACCACGATCGCCTACGTCGTGGCGATCGTCGTGATCGCGCTGATGCTCGCCCCGGTGGCGTACATCATCCTCGGCGGCTTCCGCACGAACGCGCAGATCACCACCGACCCGGCGGGCCTGCCCTCGCCGTGGAACGTGCAGAACTACCTCGACGTGATCACCGGCGGAGTCTTCTGGCAGGAGGTCGGCAACTCCACCATCGCCGGCCTCGCGACGACGCTCGGCGTGGTCGTGCTCGGCCTGATGGCGAGCTACGTCCTGGCCCGCTACGACTTCACCGGACGCGGCGTGTTCTACGCGCTCTTCGCCGCCGGCCTGATGTTCCCGATGACCGTGGCGATCACTCCTCTCTACCTGGTGATCAAGAGCCTCGGCCTGATGAACTCGCTCGCCGGAGTGGTGCTGCCGCAGATCGCGTTCGGCCTGCCGACGACGATCATCATCCTGGTGCCGTTCCTCCGCGCGATCCCGGACGAGATCCAGGAGGCGGCCTTCATCGACGGCTGCAGCCGGATCGGCTTCTTCTTCCGGATGGTCGTGCGCCTGGCGATGCCCGGCGTGATCACCACGGGGATCCTCGCGTTCATCGCGAGCTGGAACAGCTACCTGCTGCCCCTGTTCATCCTCAACAACGAGTCCACCTTCACGCTCCCGCTCGGAGTCCAGGCGTTCTCGTCGCAGTACTCGGTCGACACGGCGAAGGTGCTCGCCTTCGTGTCGCTGTCGATGATCCCGGCGCTGATCTTCTTCAGCGTCTTCGAGCGCCGCATCGTCGGCGGGCTGACGGGGGCGGTGAAGGGATGAGCGGATCGCTCCGCCCGTCCGCCGCGTCCCCCGTCCCGTCCGCGCCCGTCGCCCCACCCGCAGAGAGGGTCGCACCGTGACCGCACCGCACGCACCAGAGGACCCCCAGGCCCCGTCCGCCCGCACCACCGAGCTGCTGGGCCGGATGACGCTGGAGGAGAAGCTCTCCCAGCTGGTCGGCTACTGGGTCGACCAGGGCGGCGAGGTCGTCGCCCCGCTCGCCGGCGAGATGGCCACCTCGACCGGGTACGCCGAGGCGACCCGCGAGGGGATCGGCCAGCTGACCCGCGTCTACGGCACGCGCCCCGTCGATCCGCTCGAGCGCGCTCAGTGGCTGTGGGCGGAGCAGCGCCGGCTCGTCGAGGAGACGCGGCTGGGCATCCCGGCGATCGTCCACGAGGAGTGCCTGACCGGGCTCGCCGCGTGGCAGGCCGCGACGTTCCCGACTCCGCTCGCCTGGGGAGCCTCGTTCGACCCGGAGCTCGTCGCCGAGCTCGGCGCCGTGATCGGCGGCTCGATGCGCGAGCTCGGGATCCACCAGGGTCTGGCGCCCGTGCTCGACGTGATCCGCGACCCCCGCTGGGGCCGGGTCGACGAGTGCATCGCCGAGGACCCGTACGTCGTCGGCACGATCGGCACCGCGTACGTGCAGGGGCTGCAGTCCACCGGCGTCGACGCGACGCTGAAGCACTTCATCGGCTACTCCGCCTCCCGCGGCGGCCGCAACCACGCGCCGGTGCACGCCGGACCGCGCGAGATCGCGGACGTGCTGCTGCCGCCGTTCGAGATGGCGATCCGCGACGGGGGCGCCCGCTCGGTGATGAACTCCTACGCCGAGATCGACGGGGACCCGGTCGGAGCGACGCCCGCCTACCTCACGGGCGTGCTGCGCGAGCGCTGGGGCTTCGACGGCGTGGTCGTCGCCGACTACTTCTCGGTCGCGTTCCTCCACCTCATGCACGCGGTCGCCGCCGACCTGGGCGAGGCGGCCGAGCTGGCGCTCGCCGCGGGGATCGACGTGGAGCTGCCCACGGGCGACGCGTTCCTCGTTCCGCTGGCCGCGCGCATCCGGGCCGGGGAGGCCGACGAGGCGCTCGTCGACCGGGCCGTGCTGCGGGTGCTCGCGCAGAAGGAGCGGCTCGGCCTGCTCGACGCGCGCTTCGACGACGCCCCCGAGTCGATCGACCTCGACTCGCCGGCCCACCGCGACATCGCCCGCCGCCTGGCCGAGGAGTCGGTGGTGCTGCTCGCGAACGACGGCGTCCTGCCGCTCGCCGCGCCGCGCCGCCTCGCGCTGATCGGTCCCAACGCCGACAGCGCGCCCGCGCTCATGGGCTGCTACTCCTTCGCCAACCACGTGCTGGCGCACCACCCGGGCGTGCCGCTGGGCTTCGAGATCCCGACGGTCGCGGACGCGCTGGCCGACGAGTTCGGCTCGGCCGAGCTGCTGCTCGCCGAGGGCTGCTCGGTCGAGGGGGACGACGCCTCCGGGATCGCCGAGGCGGTCCGGGCGGCCGCCGACTCCGACGTGGCGATCGTGGTCGTCGGCGACCGGGCGGGTCTGTTCGGCCGCGGCACGGTCGGCGAGGGCAACGACGTCGAGAGCCTCGAGCTCCCGGGCCGCCAGCGCGAGCTGGTCGAGGCCGTCGTGGCGACGGGGACCCCGGTCGTGCTCGTGCTGCTGACCGGCCGCCCCTACGCCGTGGGCTGGGCGCTCGACGGGCCGTCGGCTCCCGCCGCCGTGCTGCAGGCGTTCTTCCCGGGGGAGGAGGGCGCCGGCGCGATCGCGGGCGTCGTCTCGGGACGGGTCGACCCCTCCGGCCACCTGCCGGTCTCGCTGCCGCGCTCCGCCGGAGCGCAGCCGTTCTCGTACCTGCACCCGATCCTCGGCGGGCCGTCGGACGTGACCTCCGCCGACAGCACGCCGGTGCGGCCGTTCGGCCACGGCCTCTCGTACACGGCCTTCGCCCGGACGGAGCTGGCGGTCGACGAGTCCGCCCCGACGGACGGCTCCTTCACGGCGACCGTGCGCGTGCGCAACACGGGCGAGCGGGCGGGCACCGACCTGGTGCAGCTGTACGCCCGCGACGTGTTCGCGAGCGTGACCCGGCCGGTGGCGCAGCTGCTCGGCTACGCGCGGGTCGCGCTCGAGCCCGGCGAGGAGGCGGAGGTCCGCTTCGAGGTCCCGGCCGCGCGCCTGGCCTTCACCGGACGCGAGGGCGTGCGGATCGTCGAGCCCGGCCGCGTCGAGCTGTGGGTGGGCCCGGACTGCGCGACCCGCGAGACGGAGGCGGCGCTCGAGCTGGTCGGCGCGGCCGCCGCTGTCGACGCCTCCTCGCAGCGCCTCGTCGGCACTCGGGTCCAGCGGGCGGGAGCGGGCGTCCCGGCCTGACCCCGTGGACAACGCTGGAAGGATCGCTCCGGCGGGCCGTGGATCCGCGGATCCCGGTGCCCGCGGGGCGATCCTTCCTGCGGTCTGGGCACGGCGCGGCTCCGGCACCGCTCTGGCGCGGCTCGGGCGGGCGCGGCAGGCTGGGGGGATGAGCGACGACGCGAAGCAGACCCTCCTCCGCTACCTGCAGGAGGGGCGCGACGCCCTGCTGCAGAAGCTCGACGGGCTCGACGAGTACGACGTGCGGCGGCCGCTGGTCTCGACGGGCACGAACCTCCTCGGCCTGGTGAAGCACGTGGCGGGCACCGAGGCGGGCTACCTCGGCGCCGTGTTCGGGCGGCCGTTCCCGGAGCCGATGCCGTGGATGGAGGACGAGTCGGAGCCGAACTCGGACATGTGGGCGACGGCCGACGAGTCCCTGGCCGACGTCGTCGCGCTGTACCGCCGCGTGTGGGCCCACTCCGACGCGACGGTCGCGGCCCTCCCGCTCGACGCTCCCGGGCAGGTCCCCTGGTGGACGAACCGCGACGTGACGCTGCACCGGATCCTCGTCCACATCACCGCGGAGACGCACCGGCACGCCGGCCACGCCGACATCGTCCGCGAGCTGATCGACGGGCGGGTCGGGCTCCGGACGCCCGGCGACAACCTCCCGCCGGTGCCGGAGGAGTGGTGGCCGGAGTACCGGGAGCGCCTCGAGTCGCTGGCGCGCGCCGTCCGCGACCGGGGCTGACGTGCCGGCGTCCGTCGGCATCGCGGTCACGCCTGCGCGCGCGGCGCGGCTGCTCGACGACCTCGATCCCGCGACGGAGGCGGCGCTCGATGCAGCCCTGGGCGGTCGCGGTCGGGGCCGGGCCGCCCTGCAGCGGCGCCGCGACGGCGCGTCGCCGGAGGAGCGGAGGCAGCGGGCCGCGCTCGAGCGCCGGGCGTTCAGCGCGGAGGCGGACCCCGCGGCGCTCGAGGAGCTGGCACTGCTGCGCGCGCAGCTCCGCGAGCGGGAGGAGGCGCTCGACGCCGCGGTCGCGGGACTGGCCGCGTCCGTCGGGCCCGCAGCGGCCCAGGGCCGGATCGGCCGCGGGACGGCGAGCGGCCGGGGCGGGACGCGCCGTGACCGGACCGGCTGGGACGAGACCGGCCGGGACGAGGTCGGCCGTGACGAGACCGGCCGGAACGCGGCGCCCGGCTGGGGCGAGCGAGGTGAGACCACCGGAGGCGACGACGCCGACTCCCGCACCTCCGCCACGCCCCGCCCGCGCCGCCGCCTCGGGGTGATCGCCGCCCTCGTCGCCGTGCTCGGGCTCGCCGCCCTCGGCACGGCCGCCTCCGTCGCGCTGGCCCCTCGCCCGTCGCTGGAGGTCTTCACCGAGCCCTGGGCCGTCCCCGACGACGTCGCCACGCGCCCGCTGTCGACCCTCGCGAGCCTCCGCGTCTTCCACTGGGGGCCGACGCGCTACCTGGGCAGCATCGCCGGAGTCGACTACTTCGCCACCCTCAGCCTCGACTCCTTCTCGGCCGCGGAGCTCGCCGACGAGTCCGTCTGCCTCTACGGGCTCGCGCGCTCCGACGGCGACGTCGTCGTCACGGACTGCGCGGCGACCGCCGACTTCGTCGCGAGCGGCATGACCCTCTCGCCCGACGACTACCAGGGCGACGCGGGCGGCACCGGAGTCGCCTGGGGTCCGACCGGAGGGATCCGCTCGGCCGGCTGAGGCGGCTGGCCCGACTCCACCGGGCCCGCTCGCCGTCCCCGATCAGCCCCTCGGGCCCCGCCCCGTCAGACCCGCCGCGTCGACGCCCGCTCCACCAGCGGCATCGGCACCAGCACCCGCTCGCCCGGAGCGCCGCTGAGCAGCAGCTCGACCGCCCGGCGGCCCATCTCCTCGTGCGGCAGCGCCACGGTCGTCAGCCCGGGGCGGAGGTAGGCGGCCAGCTCGTCATCGTCGAACGACACCACCGCGACGTCGCCCGGGATCGAGAGCCCCGCCTCCGCGACCGCCTGGTAGGCCGCCTCACGCCGAGCGGCTTCGGGCACGACGGCGCGGGCGGACAGGTCGCCTTCGCCGACCCGGACGCGGGAGTCGGCTTCGCGTTCCTCACCAACCGGATGGAGGGGGTCGGCGACGTGCGCGCGACCCGCGTCGTCGAGGCGCTCGCGACCGCGCTGCGACTGCCCGTTCCGCGCGGACTCTGGCCCCTCCGCGCGGACTCTGACCCCTCCGCCCCACCCCCGTCAAGGGGTGGGGCGGCCGGTCGGCGCCGTCCTAGCGTCGGGGGACGGGCCGACCGGAGGGGCGGTCCGGGATCCAGGGGAGGGCGAGATGCAGAAGCTGTACTACGCGAGCGGATTCGTGCTGCTGGGCGACGAGGTGTGCTCGGCGGTCGTCGAGTACGCGCAGGCGCTGGCGAACGTGGGGAAGTCGGACCTGGTCGTGGTGCCGTCGCTCTCGGACGAGGGGCTGCGAGGCGAGACCCGTCTCCTGGTCGGACCGGCCAGCCAGCTCTTCACCAGCCCGGCGCTCGACCGCGGCGTCGACCTCGACGACCCGGAGGCGGTGGAGTCGATGCGCGAGAAGACCCGACGGCTCCAGCCCGCGCGGCCGACCGTGCAGCCGCGCGGCGAGGGCGACGACAGCGAGGACGACGGCGGGACCGACTACCTCTGACGCCTCAGGTGTCGAGCGTGGTGCTGGGGCGCTCGCCGAAGCGGTGGGCGTACGAGGCCGAGAACCGGCCGAGGTGCGCGAAGCCCCAGCGCCGTGCGACCTCGCTGACGCTGACGACTCCGGACTCGCCCGCCCGCAGCTCCTTCTGCACGCCGTCCAGCCGGATCCGCCGCAGGTAGTCGACCGCGGTGAAGCCGAACTCGCGCCGGAACTCGGTCTGCAGCGTCCGCAGGCCGATGCCCGCCGCGTCGGCGATCTGCTCGGTCCGGAGCGGCTCGTGGGCGTGCTCGTACATGTACTCGATCGCCTGGCGGAGGCGCCCCGAGCGGGGTACTCCGAGGTCGCCGGGAGTGTCCAGCGTCGAGTGCGGGAAGGTCTCGAGCAGGGCGACGGCGACCGCGCGGTCGGCCTCGCGGCGCAGCAGCGGCGAGCTGTCGGCGTCGTAGATCACCCGGGCGACCGTCGCGACGGTCGCCGACCAGCGCCGCAGCGCCGCGCCCTCGGGCCGTGAGGTGGTGTCGAAGAGGAGGGGGCCGCGGGTGCCCTCGACCTCCTCCGCGATGCCCTCGAGGTACGCGCCGTCGAAGTGGATGAGGTTCTGGCGGTAGTCGTGGAACTCGAACCGGCTGGGGCGGTCGTTGACGAAGATCGCCGGCTGCCCGAATCCGAGGGTCACCGCGTCGCCGTCGAGATCGGTGACGCCCGCGCCGGCGGTCAGCCACGAGACGACGTACTCGCCCTCGGTCTGGATCGAGCCCTGCACGGAGCCGGCGAACTGGCTGCCGCGGAGCGTCACGTCGCCGTCGCCGACGGAGGTGTAGCGGTACGAGAAGTCCTCGCCGGGCTCGACGACGAAGCGGTGCCCGTTGTACGACTGCTCGAAGAGGGCCCGCGCCTGCTCGATGTCACGCCCGCCGATGTCGGAGCGCATGACCTCGTCCTTCTCGTTCATCCCGATCAGGGTCGCACGAGGAGCGCTCCTCACCGCGTGCCCCGAACGGGGAATTCGTTAAGCGGATAAACCAGTCGCGGGTCCGGCGGCGCGGGTCATGGCCTGGACGGTCGCCGCCTGGAACTGCGTGAGCAGCACCACGGTGTGCCGCGCTCCGGCTTCCACGGCGAGCGAGAAGGTGGCGCCGGCCGGAGTGGCCCGCCAGGAGCGGATGTCGCGGGTGCCGACGCGGGTCGAGTCTCCGGTGCCGGCGCTCCGCAGCACCAGGGAGTCGGGCAGCACGCAGAGCGCGCCCGTCACGCCGTCGACAGTGGAGGAGCACTCGAAGCCTGCGTCGTCGTGCACTGCACCGGCGAGTTCGACGAAGTCGGTGACCTCCATCGGCTCGTCGTCGTCGCGCCTGGACACGGCGCGCTCAGGCAGCGTGCGTGAGCCCGGAGGACTCGGGCTGCTGCGCCGGCTCGGTGACGATCCGCAGGCCCCGGCCGCTGTTGGCCTCCTCCATCAGTGCGCGCACCCAGGTGGCGTTGATCGCCGGCATGCGGCTTCCGTGGAACGAGAACTGGAGGGGGATGGTCGGGTGCAGCCACAGTGTCTGGCGTCCGGTGCCGTGCGCGCTCGAGGCGTCGAGCTGGAAGGCGAACGCCTCGTCGCGACGGAACTTGTTGATCATGACGATCTGGAGGTGCGCGAGCGCGCGGTCGTCGATCTCGTGCGAGGTGGGGGGAGTGCCGTAGAGGAGAGCGCCCATGGTGCGTGCCGCCGTTCTGTGCTGTGTCGCGGGTGCAGGCCGCGACGGTGGGGTGCCCCGGCGAGTGCCGCCGGGAGGGGGAGTGCGAGATGGTGGGGGTGTTCGTGGGGAGCAGGACCCGGGGTGTGCTGTGCCGCCGAGTCGAGTGTCCGGAGTGTCGATCCGGGGGTGCCGGGCTCCGGGATGTCGAGCCCGGATGCCGTCGCGCCGAGCCGTCGATCCCCGCTGACGCCTGCTCTGCAGGCCCGTGGAGTCGGGCGGTCGGGCCGTCCCTCCGGCTGTTCTCCGAAAGTACGCCCCTCGTTCGGAGCGCACGTGCCGCTATCCGGAATGCGAAGCAGTGGCCCCGGCCGCCGGGCGGACCCCCAGCCGGGCGACTCCGGGGCTCAGTTGCGGGGTGCCGCCGGTGGGCGGTGCGGCTGCGTCGAGACGGCGCGCTCGTGCGCGAGACGCCGTCTCGACGGCGGTGTGTCGGGCGGGCCGGCGGTGTCTCGGCGGGGCGTGTGGAGCGGGAGGAGGCGTGACGGTGCGCTCACTGGACAGGGCGTGCGGCTCCGTCGAGACGCCGCGCTCGTGCGCGAGACGCCGTCTCCGCGGCGGTGTCTCGGCGTGTGCGGGAGGAGGAGGGTGCGCTCCTGCGCGAATCGTCGCGCCGCCGCTCAGAAGGCGTAGCGAACGCGGCAGTAGGGGAGGCGCTCGGCGAGGAGGGCGCGGAAGCGGTCGAGGGCGGCGCGCTTGAGGTCGCGTCGGTAGCGGATGTTGACGGCGCCGTTCTCGGAGACCTTCTGCTCCTGGCGCCCCGGCTGCCAGAGCAGCGACTCCGCCGTGGGGTGCCAGCCGAGGTTCACCTCGTGCAGGCCCTCGTTGTGGGTGAGGAGGATCACCTCGGCCGCGAGCTGCGCCTTCGCCCGCGGGTGGAGGGCGGCGTCCAGCTGGTCGAAGAGCTCGGTCCAGTCCTGCTGCCAGGTCTCGGTGAGGATCACGGGCGAGAAGTTGACGTGCACCTCGTAGCCGGCGTCGACGAAGTCGTTGATCGCCGCGATCCGCTCGGCCATCGGCGAGGTGCGGATGTCGGTGACCTTCGCCGTCTCGGCGGGCATCAGCGAGAACCGGATGCGCGTGCGCCCGAGCGGGTCCCACTCGAGGAGCTCGCGGTTGACGTACTTGGTCGCGAAGGACGCCTTGGCGGTGGGCGACATCCGGAACAGCTCGCAGAGGTCGCGGACGTTCTCGCTCAGCAGCGCGTCGACGGAGCAGTCGCTGTTCTCGCCGATGTCGTAGACCCAGGCCTCCGGGTCGCACTGGTTCGCCTCGGCCTTGGGGCCCTGCTTGCCGATGTGCCGGGCGAGGTGGCGCTGGATCTGCTCGATGTTCGTGAAGAGCGTGATCGGGTTGCTGTAGCCCTTCCTCCGTGGCACGTAGCAGTACACGCACGCCATGGCGCAGCCGTTGGCGGTGGAGGGGGCGATGAAGTCGGCCGAGCGGCCGTTCGGGCGCGTGACGAGCGACTTCTTCACCCCGAGCACGAGCGCCTCCGTCTTGATGCGCACCCAGCGCGCGACGTTCGCCTCGTCGCCGTGCACCTCCGGGATCAGCCAGTGCGACTCGACGGGCACGATCTCGGCGCCCGGCCAGCGCGCCACGACCTCCTGCCCGCGGGGCAGCTCGAGCGCGGCCGGCTCGGCGTAGATCCGCCGGATGTCGAGCAGGCGCCGCTCGCGGACCTGCGCGGACGCGGAGCTCGGAGCGGTGTCGGACATGAGTCCGTTCTACCGGCGACCACCGACATCCGCGGGGGCGGGGCCGTCGCCCGGCGCGCAGGTCCTCCGCCCGCCTGCAGGAACCGTGGCGCCGCTCCCTCAGGATGGAGGCATGCCCTCCTCCGCCGACCGCTTCCGCCGCGCCGCCGTCGAGCTCGCGCAGACCTCCGAGCGGCAGGTCGAGTGGGCGCTCGCCGTCGCTGACGACGCGCGCCTCCTCGCCCTGATCGACGAGCTGCCCGCGCAGCACCGGCAGCCGTCCCTCCTCTTCTCGGTCGCGCGGCTGCTCGGCGTGCCCGACGTCGACGGCGCCGGATTCGCCGCGTGGCTCCGGAGCGAGTGGGCGCGGGTGGCGCCGGTCGCCGCCGAGCGGAGGACGCAGACCAACGAGGCGCTGCGGTGCGCGCCCCTGGTCGCAGCGCTGGAGCGGATCACGGAGCCCGGCGAGCCGGTGGCGCTCGTCGAGATCGGCGCCTCCGCGGGGCTCTGCCTGGCGCCGGAGCGGTACTCCTACGCCTTCACGGCGAGCGACGGCGAGACGCGGCTCGGGTCGGGCGCGCCTCTGCTGCGGTGCGCGGTGAGCGGAGGCGCGGCGCCGGCACGGCTGCCGGTCGTCGCGTGGCGCCGGGGGCTCGACCTGGCGCCGCTCGACGTCCGCTCGCCCGAGGACGTCGCCTGGCTGGAAGCGCTGCTCCCGCCCGACCGCCCGGAGCGGACCGCGCGGCTCCGCTCGGCCGTGGAGACTCTGCAGGACGACCCGCCGACGATCGTCGCGGGCGATGCGGCCGCCGAGCTGCCCGCCCTGCTCGACGCGGTGCCGCCGGGTCTGCGGACGGTCGTCGTCTCGCTCGGGACCCTGGTCTACCTTCCGTGGGCCGCGCGCGAGAGCGTCCTGGCGACGGTCGCCGATCGCGGCGCGAGCCTGGTGACGCTCGAGGCGGAGGCGCTGCTCCCGCACCTCGTCGCCGCGCGCGGGGACCGCACGGCTCCCGAGCCGACCCCATTCCTGCTCGCCGCCGACGGCGTTCCACTCGCGAGCGCGGCCGCCCACGGCGGCACCCTCTCCTGGCTGGCCTGAGGCGCGCTCCAGCGCCGTGTGCGGGGTGCCCCAAGCTCGGGAGGTGCCCGGCGCCCGGTGCTCGCTCCGCGCCGGCGCTCGATCCGCGCCCACTGTTCAAGAGTTGTCGCACTCAGCGTCGAGTGCGACAACTCCTGGACTCTCGCGGAGGAGCGAGCCCGAAGCCCGAAGCCCAACGCGCAGCGACCAGAGCTCTGAGCTCAGGCGCTCGGCCCGATCGTCCGCCCACTGTTCAAGAGTTGTCGCACTCAGCGTCGAGTGCGACGACCCCTGGACTCTCGCGGAGGGGAGGACGGCCGAGCGCAGGACTCAGAGCTCAGAGCTCAGAGCCAGAGCGCCCAGCGCCCAGCGCCCTACAGCCCGTCGACCACGAGCTGCGTCGCGCGCGGGACGTACGAGGTGTTCGTCGTCGGGTCCCAGCCCACGAGCGCGACCGCGTCGCCGCCGACGCGCGCGGTGATGCCCACGAGCGAGAACGGCTTGCCGCCCACGGCTCCGGACACCTTCCAGCCGAGCGTCTCGTCGGCGCCGGTCAGCGTCTGCTCGGTGCGCTCGACGGTCGTCTCGACCGGCACGCCCTGCATGGCGAAGAGCGTCGAGCCGGAGGCGCAGCGCGTGGTCGCGTCGGTGGCGCTCGCGAGGAGCGAGGCGGCCGCGTCGGCGGTGCCGGTGCTCGACACGACGGCGGTCATGGAGCGGTCGGCGCTGGTGCCGTACGAGAGTCCGGCGGCGGGCTGCGCGGTGTCCCAGCCCAGGCCGAACGGCGAGAGGCAGCTCGCGTCGGTCGCGGTGAGGCCGGGGTAGATCGAGTCGAGCATCTCCTGGATGCTCGCGTACTCGCCGGGCACGAACTGCACGCCGGTCAGCACGGCGGCCACCTGCTCGCCGGTCTTCTGAGCGGTGTCGGCGGTCGGGGCGGCGGCCGTCGCGGTGGCGGACGGGGCGGCCGACGACGAGGGGAGCGTCGGAGTGAACGGGCGGAGCGTCGATCCGCTCGTCGCGGTCCCCGCGCAGCCCGAGAGGACGAGCAGCAGCGCGCCTCCGATCAGAGTCGTGCGCAGCAGTGTCTTGGACATCATGTCTCCCCCTTCGCCCGCCGGCGCCGCACCGGGGCGCCTGAGGCTAGCAGAGCCCCGCGTCCCGGAGGCGGCCCGGCGCCGCCCGCAGGACGGAGGCGGCCCGGTGGCACCCGCAGACCGGAGGCGGTCCGGCAGCGCGTGCGGATCGGAGTCGGCCCGGCCCCACTCGCACAACGGAGCCCGGAACTCCGAGCCCACGCCTCCGACGGCCGCTCCCGCCGCCTCCGCTCCGCAGCTCAGATCTCGGTGTGCCCGAGCTCGGCTCCCGCGAGCAGGCGGATCTCCGGCTCGGCGATGCCCTCCAGCTCCAGCACCACGACGCGGTTGCGGCCGGCGCGGGTGACCGGCGAGGGGACGATCAGCGTCCGCTGCGGTCCGCGACGCCAGTAGCGCCCGAGGAGGAAGCCGTTCACCCAGACCAGGCCCTTGCCCCAGTGCAGCGTGTCCACGTACAGGTCGGCCTGCTCGTCGAGGTCGAACGAGCCGGAGGCGAGCTGCGGCCCGGCCGAGAACGCCGGCGCTGCGACGGCCAGGTCGGGGAGGCACTCCAGCGCGAGGGCACGCGCCGCCCAGCCGGTCAGCGGGGCGCCGTCGAGCGTCACGCCTCCGATCAGGCCCTTGTGCTCGCCGATGCGCGTGCCGTAGTTCACCCGGCCCTGGTTCTCGACCAGGATCGCGAGCTCGCCGCGTCCGCTCGGCAGAGTCAGCGCCCGCTCGTGGTGGTCGCGCGCCAGCACGCCCACCGGCACGCCGTCCAGCAGCACCCAGGCGCGGTCGCGCACCTCCTCGCCCACCACGAGGCGGACCGGAGCGGAGGAGCCGTCGAGCGTCGTCGTGAAGAGCACGAAGCCGTCGTCGTGGCCGAGGTCGTCGAAGCTGGCCATCGCGTCGAGGTGCGCGGCCGGTCCGAACGCCTGGCCGAGGCCGAGCAGCGCCGGGCCGGGGACGAGCGGAGCGGTCAGGGCGGGGGCCGGCGGGCGCACCGCGGGCACCTCCTCCGGCACCGGCGCGTAGCGCGCGATGACGTCGCGGAACGCCCAGAACTTCGCGGTCGGGTCGCCGCCCTCGTCGAGCGGGGCGTCGTAGTCGTAGCTCGTCGTGATCGCGGCGTAGCGGCCCTTGTCGTTCGCCCCGCTGGTCAGGCCGAAGTTGGTGCCGCCGTGGAACATGTAGATGTTGACCGAGCCGCCGGCCGCGAGCAGGGTGTCGAGCTCCTGCGCGGAGGCGTCGGCGTCCGTCGTGTGGTGCTGGGTGCCCCAGTCGTCGAACCAGCCGCACCAGAACTCCATGCACATCAGCGGCCCGGTGGGCTGGAACTCGCGCAGCGTCGCGAGGCGCTCCGTGGTCCGCGAGCCGAACGAGCCGGTGAGGTGCAGGCCCGGCAGGCTGCCGTCGGCGAGCATCTGCGGAGTGGGCTGGTCGATGGTGGTCATCGGCACTGTGATGCCGGAGTCGCGGGTCACCCGCACGAGCTCGGCCAGGTACTCCTTGTCGGAGCCGTACGCGCCGTACTCGTTCTCGATCTGCACGAGGACCACGGGCCCGCCGGCGTCGATCTGGCGCGGGGCCACGATCGAGTACACGCGGCGCAGGTAGTCGCTGACCGCGGCGAGGTAGTTCGGCTCCGAGCGGCGCACGCCCACCTCGGGGTCGCGGAAGAGCCAGGCCGGGAGGGCGCCGTTGTCCCACTCCGCGCAGATGTAGGGGCCGGGGCGCACGATCGCGTGCATGCCCTCGGCGGCGATCAGGTCGAGGAAGCGGCCCAGGTCGAGCCCGGCGTCCTCGCGCCACTCGCCGCGGCGCGGCTCGTGCGCGTTCCAGGCGACGTAGGTCTCGATGGTGTTCAGGCCCATCAGGCGGGCCTTGCGGATCCGGTCGGCCCAGAGGTCCGGGTGGATGCGGAAGTAGTGCAGCGCCCCCGACAGGATGCGGTGCGGGCGGCCGTCGAGCTCGAAGTCGGCGGTGCCGATGGCGAAGCGGCTCTCGGGAGCGGTGGTCATCTGGATCCCCCTCAGGATCGGTGCCCGGTGTGTCCGAGCGTGAGAACGACGCGGGGCCGACCGGAGCGATCCGGCCGGCCCCGCGTCGAGCAGTGGTGCTACTCCGAGACGGTGAAGCCCTGCGCGTTGCCGTACTGGACGAGCTTGCTCTGCCAGTCGGCGAGGCCCTGGTCGAGGCTGGTGCCGTTGGCGTACGCCTGGCCGACGGTGTCGCCGAAGACGCTGTTCGCGTAGACCTGGTAGGGCAGGTACGACCAGCCGGAGCGGACGTCCTTCGAGGCCTGGGTCAGCACCTCGTTGATCTTCTGGCCGCCGAAGTACTCCGACTCCTGACCGGTGAAGTCCGAGCTGTCGAGGTCGGCCGTGGTCGACGGGAATCCGCCGCTCTGCAGGAAGACGTCGACCGAGGCCTGGTCGCTGTTCAGCCAGCGCAGGAACGCGGCGGCCAGCGCCGGGTTCTCGCTCTGCTTGGTGACGGACTGGCCGCCACCGCCGTTCTCGGCGCTGACGGCGGTGCCGTCGTAGGTCGGGATCGGCGCGACGGCCCAGTCGCCGGAGGCGTCGGGGACGCTGGACTCCAGCACGCCGGGCATCCAGGCGCCGGTCACCAGCGAGGCGATGGAGCCGTCGGCGAGGCCCTTGTACCACTCGTCGCCCCAGGCGGGGGTGTCCGAGAGCAGCTTCTTCTCGACGAGCTGGTTCCAGACGCCGGTCCACTTGGCGGTGCCCTCGTCGGCGAGGTCGATCTTCACGTCCGTGCCGTCGGTGGTGAACGGCTCGCCGCCCGCCTGCCAGATCATGCTGGTCGCGAAGCCGGCGTCGCCGGTGTCGGCGGTGATGTACTTCGACGGGTCGGCGGTGTGCAGCTTCTCGGCCGCGGCCACGTACTCGTCCCAGGTGGCAGGGACGGCGATGCCGTACTGGTCGAAGACGGTCTTGTTGTAGAACAGCGCCATGGGGCCCGAGTCCTGCGGGAGGCCGACGAGCTTGCCGTCGATGTTGACGCTCCCCCAGGTGGAGGCGGAGTACTTGTCCTCGAGGTCGCCCATGCCGTACTGCGACAGGTCGAGGAGCGAGTCCGACAGCGCGAACTGCGGCATGGCGTAGTACTCGATCTGGACGACGTCGGGGGCGCCCGAGCCGGCCTTGATCGCGTTCTCGAGCTTGGTGTACTCGTCCTTGTTGGTGCCGGCGTTGACGAGCTCGACGTCGACCTTGGGGTAGGCCTTCTCGAACGCGGCGACCTGCGCCTCGGCGCTGGGGGTCCAGCTCCAGTACGTGATCTTGCCACCGGCCTCGAGGGCGGAGTCGAGGTCGGCGGCGGAGCCGGCGCTCGTGGTCGTGCCGCCACCGGAGGTGGACGAGCAGGCCGCGAGGGAGCCGGCGGCCAGGGCCGCGACGGCCGCGACCGTCAGGGTCCGCCTGAGGGCGGAACGGGCGATCTTCATGGTGGTGTTTCCCTTCACTTCTTCGTGCTGCGGGTGCTGTGGACGGGGCAGGACGCTCCGGCCGGGGGATGGGTAGGGGGAGGGCTCAGCCCTTGACGCTGCCGGCGCTCAGACCGGACTGCCAGAAGCGCTGGAGTCCGAGGAAGGCGACGACGATGGGGATGATCGTGAGGAGCGAGCCCGTGATCACGAGGTTGTAGATCGGCTGCGCGCTGACGCCGGTGGCCTGCGCGTTCCACTGGTTGAGGCCGACGGTGAGCGGGTACCAGGTGGGGTCGCTCAGCATGATCAGCGGGAGGAAGTAGTTGTTCCAGGTCGCGACGACCGAGAACAGCAGCACGGTCACGATGCCGGGGGCGAGGAGGCGGATGGAGATGGTGAAGAAGGTGCGGAACTCGCCCGCCCCGTCCATCCGCGCCGCTTCGAGCAGCTCGGTGGGCACCGACTCCACCGCGTAGACCCACACCAGGTACAGGCCGAACGGGCTGATCAGCGAGGGGATGATGATCGCCCACGGGGTGTTGGTCAGGCCGAGCTGGCTGAACATGAGGAACGTCGGGACGGCGAGGGCCGTGCCGGGCACCGCGATCGCTCCGAGCACCACGGCGAAGACCGCCTTGCGGCCCGTGAAGCGGAACTTCGCGAGGCCGTAGCCGGCGAGCGTGGCCAGGAGCGTCGCTCCTCCGGCGCCGACGACGACGTAGAGCAGGGTGTTGCCGAGCCAGCGGAGGAAGATCCCGTCGCGGTAGCTGAGGGTGTCGGCGATGTTCTGGAAGAAGACGAAGTCGCCGTCGAACCAGAGGCCGAAGCTCGAGAGCAGGCCGGCCTGCGTCTTCGTCGCGTTGATGACCAGCCAGGCCAGCGGCACGAGGCTGTAGAGGATGAAGACCGACATCAGCAGGGTGAAGGCGATCGACTTCTTGGGCTGCACCGAGGAGCCGCGGCGGGCGGCCGGGCGCTTCGGGGCGCGGGCGGGCGTCCGGGGAGCGGTCGCGAGGGCCATCAGTTCTCCTTCCGCGCGCCGCGGAGCTGCACGACGTAGGCGATCACCGCGGTGATCACGCCCATGACGATGGCGACCGTGGCCGACGCGTTGTACTGCTGACCGGCGAAGGACAGGTTGTAGGCGTACATGTTCGGGGTGAAGTAGGTGGTGATGATGTTCGGCGCCAGCGTCCGGAGGATGTTCGGCTCGTTGAACAGCTGGAAGCTGCCGATGATCGAGAAGATCGTGGCGATGACGATCGCGCCGCGCAGGGCGGGCAGCTTGATCGAGCGGATGACGCGCATCGGGCCGGCGCCGTCGATCTCGGCCGCCTCGTAGAGCTCGCCGGGGATCGTCTTCAGCGCGGAGTAGAAGATGAGCATGTTGTAGCCCACGAACTCCCACGTGACGATGTTGCCGATCGAGGCGAGGATCCAGTCGCGCGAGAAGGGCTGGACGACGTCGGAGCCGAGCAGGTCGTTGACGTTCGCGGCCAGGCCGAAGTTGTCGCCGTAGATGAAGCCCCACATCAGCACCGCGACGACCGCGGGGACGGCGTAGGGGAGGAAGACCACGATGCGGAAGAAGCCGGTGCCGTGGAGGCGGCCGCTGTCGATCGCGAGCGCCGCGACAAGGGCCAGCACGAGCATCACGGGGACCTGCACGACGAGGAACAGCAGGACGCGGCCGAAGCCCTCCCAGAAGTTCGGGTCGGTGAAGATCGCGGCGTAGTTCGCGAAGCCGACGAAGGAGTTGCCGCCCACCAGCTGCTCGCGGAAGAGGCTGAGGTAGATCGAGTAGACGACCGGGGCGATGAAGACCAGGAGGAAGACGACGAGGAAGGGGGCGACGAACGCCAGGCCCTTCCACTCGCTCTTCGCCCGCGACTTCGGGGCCGCGAGGGGGGGCGCCGGAGGGGCGACCTCGCTCAGCGGGACGGGGGGAGACGTCGTCGTCATGGGATTCCGTTCGGGGAGTAGTGCGGGCCCGGCATGTTCACGTCAACATGGCAGAGCGTCACCGTAGCATGTCCACGTCGCCACCCGCGACTGTTCCTGCGTCACGGTTCGGCGCACGATGCACCACGGCTGACGGGCGGCGCGCTATAAAGGGAAGCCCATGTCACTCGAGACCGACCGCCCGTCCCCGTCCACCCGGCCGCGACGCGGCGTCTCGATGGCCGACGTGGCCCGGCGCGCGAACGTCTCCGGCCAGACGGTCTCGCGGGTGTCGAACGGCAAGCAGAACGTCGACGGCGAGACGCGCGAGCGGGTCCTCGAGGCGATGCGGGCCCTCGGCTACAGGCCCAACAGCGCGGCGCGGGCCCTGCGGACGGGCCGCTTCCACAGCATCGGCGTGATCATGTTCACGCTGTCCTCGTTCGGCAACATGCGCACCCTCGACGCCATCGCGATCGCGGCCGCGGATGCGGGCTACTCGATCACCCTCATCCCCGTCTCCCACCCCACCCAGGGCGAGGTGTCGGTCGCGTTCCACCGGCTGAGCGAGGAGGCGGTCGACGGCGTCATCATCATCGTCGAGGCGCACCTGCTCGACGAGGCCGACATCGTCCTCCCGCCGGACCTGCCCGTGGTGGTCGTCGACTCCGCCGGCGGCGAGAAGTACCCGGTGGTCGACACCGACCAGATGTCGGGCGCCCGCCAGGCCGTCGAGCACCTGCTCGGACTCGGACACCGCACCGTGCACCACATCGCCGGCCCCGACCGCTCCTACTCCGCCGAGCGCCGCCACGAGGCGTGGGAGTCGACCCTGATCGAGCGCGGCGCCCCGGTGCCGGAGGTGCTGGTCGGCGACTGGTCCACCGACTCCGGCTACCGCCTCGGCAAGCGGCTCGCCGCCGATCCGGAGGTCACCGCGATCTTCGCCGCCAACGACCAGATGGCGCTCGGCGTGCTGCGCGCCCTGCACGAGGCCGGACGCGCCGTGCCCGGCGAGGTGAGCGTCGCGGGCTTCGACGACATGCAGGAGTCGGCGAGCTTCTGGCCGCCTCTCACGACGGTGCGCCAGTTCTTCGGCGACACGGGCCGCCGCTCGGTCGACATCCTCCTGCGCGAGCTCGAGTCGGGCGAGCGCACCGGCGTCTCGCTCGTGCCCACCCGCCTCATCGTCCGCGAGAGCACCGGCCCGGCCCCCGCCGTCTCCTGACGCTTCCGCGGAGCCGGCCCGCGGAAGCGTCAGGAGACGGCGGGGGCCGGGCCGGTGCTCTCG
>NZ_PSWD01000012.1:0-88082 GCF_002931705.1 Rathayibacter sp. AY1C5 | reverse complement strand
AGTCGTCCCACCGGTCGCCGCGGTGCGGGTCGTGCTCGTCGTTGACCGGGGACCAGGCGTGCAGCTCGGCCCACTTCTCGGCGGCGTCGGTGTGTCCGGTCTGGGTAAGGATTCTCAATCAGATTTGTCAAGCCAGCGGGGGTGGTCTGGCTCGGTTGTTCTTCCTTCTCTCCCAGCGTTTTTTTGCCTGGAAGGCACGTAGTGCCGAGCAGGGTCGGAGGTGGGAGCGCAACCCGGAGGGCGGAGGAGGAGAGGTTGTCGGCGCGATGTGAGGGAGCGCAGCGACCGCGTGCCGAGAACCTCGGAGGAGCCGGCCGCGCAGCGGCTTGCGTGGACGCCGCAGGCCCGTACGTTGCCGAAGGCTTCCAGGCAAAAATGCGCACAGCGCACAGCACCGCGTCGACCGGAGGTCGGCGTCCATGTCGGTGCCCGCGTCCGAGATCGTCTGCGCACCAGGGGCGTGCTGCTCCATCGGGCCGCACGTGATGCCTTTGTATGCAGTGCGTACCGCTGAGAAGCCGCATATCTCCGCGGAGTAGGCCGGTTCCGCCGCGCCACCGGTGCGAGCATGACCGTAGGAGGCCGGGATGCGTGACGCGGTGATGGTCGTCGAAGACGACGTCGAGATGGGCGAGCTCATCAAGCGGGGTCTTACCGGCGACGGCTACGACGTCGCCCTGTTCTCGAACGGGGTCAACGCGCTCAATTCGGCGCGCGAAGCGGACTACTCCGCGGCGATCCTCGACGTGATGCTCCCGGGGATGAGTGGCTTCGAGATCTGCCGGCACCTGCGCGCTGCCGGTGCCACGCTCCCGGTGATCATGCTCACCGCCCGAGACGCCCTGCAGGACCGCGTGTTCGGCCTGGACGCGGGCGCCGACGACTACCTCGCCAAGCCGTTCCACTTCGAGGAGCTCTCCGCCCGCCTCCGAGCGATGATCCGCAGAGAACACCTCACGAACCGGGCACCGGTCGTGCTGGGAAATCTGCGCGTCGACCCCTACGCGCACGCCGCGACGGTCGACGGCGCCGTCCTGCCCCTGAGCCCCAAGGAGTTCGGAGTCCTCCGCGCGCTCGCGGCGCGTGCCGGGGACTTCGTGCCGCGGGAGGAGATCCTGCTCGAGGTGTGGGGGTCGGCGGACTTCGTGGACCACAACATCGCGGAGCAGTACGTCAGCTACCTCCGCCGCAAGCTGGCCGCGGGCGGCGCGTCGGTCGAGATCCTCACCCGTCGGGGTGCGGGCTACCGGCTCGGGGGGAAGCCGTGAGCTGGCGGTCCCTGTCGATCCGGGTGCGGATCACGGTGTCGAGCCTGCTGGTCGCGATGCTGTTCTTCGGGATCGTCGCGATCGTCGTGCGTGAGCAGCTCGATCACATCCTCGATGCCTCCACCATCGAGCTGGTCCGCTCGGGTGCATCGCAGGCGCTGATCGAGGAGAGCCGCGACACCGCCGAGGCCGTCGTCGGCGGCGTCAGCACCACCCTGCTGATCGCCCTCGCGATCCTCTTCGTCGCGTTCGCCGCCACCTCCTGGCTCCTCGTCGGCCTGGCGCTGCGCCCCGTCGGCCGCATGCGCGCCATCGCCGACCGGCTACGCCACGGCCGCTCCACCGAGTTCCTCCCCGTCGGGCCCGCCCGCGACGAGCTCTCCGACCTCGCCGCGACCCTGAACGCGCTGATCGCGGATCTGCGGGAGTCCGCGGACCGGGAGCGGCGGCTCGTCGCCGACGCGAGCCACGAACTGCGGACCCCCCTCGCCGCCCTGCGCACCCGCCTCGAGCTCGCCGAGCGCGTCCGCGACGATCCGGCGGCGCTCTACGCCGACGTCGTCGACGCGCGCCGCTCGATCGACCGCCTGCAGTCCCTGACCGACGGGCTGCTGATCCTCTCGAGGATCGACGCGGGCATCGCTACCGGCGACGCCTCCTCGGCGGCTCTGCGGGAGGAGGTAGCCGACAGCGTCGACCGCGCCCGGATGCTCGCCCGCGAGCGGGACCTCGCGATCGACTTCGTCGCCCCCGCCTCGATCGTCGCCGCCCGGTACCCGATCTCCCCGACCGATTTCGGCCGGATCCTGGACAACCTGCTCGCGAACGCCGTCACTGCGACGCCCGACGGCGGCAGCGTCAGCGCGACCCTCGTCGAGCGCGCCGAAGAGATCGTCCTCTCCGTCGACGACGACGGCCCGGGCGTTCCTGACGCGTTCCTCGCGGTCGCGACCGACCGTTTCACCCGCCCCGACGCCGCCCGCTCCCGCGACGGCGGCGCCGGCCTCGGGCTCGCGATCGTCGCCGGTCTCAGCCGCGCCGCCGGCGGCGAGCTCCGACTCCGCAACCTCGCCCCCCACGGCCTCGGTGTCGACGTCCGCATCCCCGCGACGCAGCCCCACCCGACCTCTCGCAAGGAGAACCGATGATCGACCCCCAATCCCTCCTCGACGGCGCCGGCCCCTGGGCGATCGCCCTGGCCTGCCTGATCGCCTTCGTCGAGACGGGCCTGCTGATCGGGTTCTTCCTCCCCGGTGACACCCTCCTCTTCTTCACCGGTGTCTTCGTCGCGACCGGCGTGATCTCCCTGCCGGTGCCGCTGGTGATCCTGATGGTCGCCGCCGCCGCGTTCCTCGGCGACCAGCTCGGGTTCGTCATCGGCCGCGCGAGCGGGCCGCGGATCTTCGAGCGCAAGGACAGCGGGCTCTTCAGCCGCTCGAGCGTCGCCCGCACCCAGTCGTTCTTCGACCGGTTCGGCGGCTGGGCGGTCACCATCGCCCGCTTCGTGCCGGTCGTGCGCACCTTCGCCCCCGTCGCCGCGGGCGTCGGCAAGATGCACTACGGCCACTTCGTCGGCTTCAACGCCCTCGGCGCCGCCGTCTGGTCCACCGGCGTGATCCTCCTCGGCTTCTTCCTCGGGCAGATCCCCGGCGTCGCGGACTTCGTGGGGAAGTACATCGACATCGTCCTCGTCGGCATCGTCGTGATCAGCCTCGTCGGCATCGCCCTCACATACTGGCGGCAGAAGAATCGCGCCGGCCGCGACGCCTGAGCGCCGCGCTCAACGGGTCGGGCGCGGTCGGCGGAGCGCGATCACCGCTACCAGCAGCAGGAACACCGCGAGGGCCGCGAGCGTGACCGGGCCGGTGCCCAGGCCCAGGCCCTTCTGGGCGACGGGATCCGCGAGCCAGTCGCAGACCGAGGCGCCGAGCGGTCGCGTGACGACGTAGGCGGCCCAGAACGCGAGGACCGCGTTCCGCCCCGTGAACCGGTGTGCGAGAGCGGGGATCGCGATGATCGCCGCGAACAGGACGGCGGAGGGCAGGTAGCCGAAGCCGAGGGTCGACGCGGTCAGGTCGCCCGCTGCGGTGCCGAGTGCGAACGTCCCCGAGACGGCGAGCCAGTAGAACGCGGCGCGGCGCGGCGTCGTGATCGAGTGGATCGACAGCGTCCGCTCCACCCTCCACCACACGAGGAAGACCGCCGCGAGAGCCACCGCGAACCCGAGGGTGGAGACGAGGTACGGGACACCGGCGACCACGTGCAGCACGTCGGCGGCCATCGTGCCGAAGACACTCACCATCAGCACCGCCAGCCAGTACACCCAGGGGACGTACCGGCGGGCTGCGAACTGCAGCGCCAGCGCGGCGAGGAACGCGAGCCCGGTCACTCCGACAACGATCACCGGGTCGAACGCGGTCGCGAGGAAGTCCGACGCCGTCTCGCCCATCCCCGTCGTCAGCACCTTGAGGACCCAGAACAGCGCCGTCGCCTCGGGCACCGTCGAGGCGGCGTAGCGGCCGGCTTGGAGGCGGGAGCGGATCCGAGGGAGCGGAGGGCGGCGCTGATCGGTGAGATGCGTCATGCCGCCATGGTCGGGCAGTCTGCGGCACCCGGGGCTGGGGGCTTCGCCGGGTCCGTTGAACAAGCGCACAGCGACCCGCTCACCGGCAGCGCTGCCCGCTGCCTTCCGCCGTCATCTGGTCGGACGGTGCCCGGAGAAGCGCCGCCAACGGAACGACGGTGATGCAGCACGTTCGGTGTGCAGCCTGACCGCGAGCGGCGCCCAGACGATCAACGCCACCCCGGCGCCCAGGAGCAGCCCGCCGACGGTGTCGGAGATCCAGTGCGCACCGAGGTAGGTGCGGCTGAGCATCATCGCCACCGTGTAGAGGGCACCGGCGATCCGGACCCACCACAGCGGGAAGACGATCGCGAGGACCATCGCGGTCGTGGCGGCGTTCGCGCTGTGGCCGGAGGGGAACGAGCCGAAGTCGGCGTTCACGAGGATCTCCAGCGGCCGCGGACGACCGACAGCGTTCTTGAGGATCTGCACCAGCAGCCCGCTCAGCGGCGCGGCGATCGCGAAGTACGTCGCCGCCCACCGACCCCGCCAGACCAGCAGCCCCACGAACACGACGAGCGGAATCACGATCGTGCCGACGATCCCGCCGCCGAGGCTGTTCATCACCAGCGACGGCACCAACCAGAACGTCGACCGGTGCTCGATGATCTCGTTCATCCACGCGGTGTCGAACCCGAACGGCTTGTCGTGCTCCCGGTAGAAGATCAGCGCGGCCAGAAGTCCCGTGAGCAGCACCGCGAGGCCCGCCGAGATCAGCGGCCAGCGTCGCGCCGCCCGATACGCGATCGCACCGTCCGGTAGGGGTTCCCGGTTCGGCATCAGTGTCGTCCTCGTCTCTCGACGCGAAGCACGCCGCAGAAGTCCACGCTATGAACGAGCCGTCTGTGGCGGCGGCGGATTCCCCTGCATTCGTTGTGAAAGCACAGAGCCTCGACCCCATCAGCTCGGTACCGACCTGATCGCGTTCGGGTACTTCGGGTCGTTGTGAGCAAACACAACGCAGCACGGCGCATCCCGAGCCGCCGCCCACTTCCCGACTGAGACTCTGCGGGCATGGACATCTCAACGACGGCAGCACCGTCCCGCGGCCGGCGGCTGCTCAGCAAGGTCCCCGAGGTCACGATCTGGTTCTGGATAATCAAGATCCTCTGCACCACGGTCGGTGAGAGCTTCGCCGACTGGATCAACATGGTCCTCGGCGTCGGCCTCATCGCGACGGCTGTGATCTTCATCATCGTCACCGCGGTCGTGCTCGCCGTGCAGATGCGGCTGCGACGCTACGTGCCCGCCGCGTACTGGCTGACTGTCGTGGTGATGAGCGTCACCGGCACCCTGCTCACCGACATCCTCACCGACCAGCTCGGAGTGCCTCTCTGGGCCAGCTCCCTCGTCTTCTCGCTGCTGCTCGTGATCGTGTTCGGCGTCTGGTATTCGAAGGAGCGCACCCTCTCGATCCACAGCATCGACACCACCCCGCGGGAGGCGTTCTATTGGGTCACCGTCCTGGTCACCTTCGCGCTCGGCACCGCCCTCGGCGACTGGACTCTCGAGCTCACCGGCTGGGGCCCTGGCGTCTCGATCCTCCTGCCCCTCACGCTGCTCGCGATCGTCACCGGCCTCTGGCGCTACGGCGCGAACCCGGTCCTCGCGTTCTGGATCGCCTACATCCTCACCCGCCCCCTCGGCGCCAATATCGGCGACTGGCTCGGCCTGTCCCCCGACGAGCAGGGCCTCGGGCTCGGCACCTTCGTCACCAGCATCATCTTCCTGCTCGCGATCCTCGCCACCGTCGTCTACCTCTCCCTCAGCAAGGCCGATGTCGACAAGGGCGCATCCGAGCACTACACCACGCCAGTCGCCCGCGAACGCCGTTCACTCGTCGCCTTCGCGGTCCTCGCCGTCGCCGTCGTCGGGCTGCTCGCCTTCACCAACAGCCAGCCGCACACCAGTCCGGCACCGGAAGGCGCAGCCCCGGCCTGCGATGCGTCGGGAACGCTGTCCGCAGCTGACGCGAAGGCATCCGTTCAGACCGACTTCCCCTCCGCCGACGTGCAGAACTTCCAGACGATCACCGCCGACACCCTCGCCCTCGTCACCAGCGGAGATCAGGCCGGCGCGAAAGCCCGCGCCACCGACCTTGAGACCGCCTGGGACGACGCGGAGCCCGCACTGAGCGCCGCGAACTGCCAGACGTGGACCTACGTCGACCAGCAGATCGACCCCGTTCTCTCCTCCGTCCGCGCCGGCAGCCCCGACCCGGTTGTCGAGAAGACGAGCATCCAGGACCTGCTGACCACTCTCGCCGGACGCTGACCTGAGGCGTCACGGTCTTCTTTTGCGACCCGAATCTGGCCTCCTCCGACCGATTGATCACTGCGGCCCTGCCCTGCCGCCGCCGCAGCGGCATCAGCGCGACTCAACACATCGATCGGAACCGGTCGGTGACAAATCAGTCCGCTACTGAACCCATGCTTGAGCTCGTAGACGCACTCCGAGCACACGGGGCTGCCGACCAGGCCGGCGTCCGCGAGGTGCTCCACCCAGGGGTGCGAGCACTCACCACAAATCTCAGCGAGCAGAACCCGGAACCGGGCGCGGCGCGAACGGCGAGCGTCAGCTCGCCGGCGCCACTGCGAGAGGCCGACCATCACGAGAGCGTAGCGAGCGCGCCACCAAGCAATCGCGCGCTTCGCCTCATCCGCATCGCCTCTGGCGTCCCGTTTGGGGATTCCCATACGGACGGTAACTAAGGATCTATCCGGCGGTGATCAGCTCGCCGGGCGCACCGAGAGACGCGAGGTCGACATCGCCCTGTGACGTCAGGAGCTCTCCGCTGATCCCGTCGTAGACGGCGGTGAAGACGTCCACCCGATGGAGGTCGAAGCCATAGGGCACGTCTGTTCTCTCCGCGGGCGCGTGCACGGTCAGCGCCCAGACCGGCTCGTCCTGTGCGACCCAGTAGTGGTCCGCGAGAGCGGGGTCATAAGCGGCGAGCTCCTCGTACGTGGTTCCGACCGCGTAGATCGGGTACTGCTTCTTCTCCTCCGCACTGAGCGTCGAGAGCTGGACTCCGGTGCCGTTGGCCAGGTCGAGCGCCGGGTTCGTCAGCTGCTGGACGTCGATGATCGGCCCCTCAGAGGCGGCGGTGGCGATGGGGGTGCCCGGTGGGCCCTCCGTCGGGACGGTGGGTGTCAGGGCCTCCGTCGTCTCCGTTGGTTGGGCAGGCGTCTCGGTGGAGATGGGGGTCGTGCTGGCGGTGGCGTCGATGGTGACGGGGCCGGAGCGGATGCGCATCGTCGTGGAGGTCTGGGTGAGGCTGACGTCCTTGGTGCCCAGGACGTCCATCAGCCACTGCTCTCGTGCGTCGGCGGCGTCGAGGCAGCCGACGTACGTCGTCGCGGGGCCTCCGGTGACGACCCATACAGAGGTCTGCAGGCCGGCGGACTGGAGGTCGTAGGTGAGCGTGTTGCAGGGACCGTCGACGCTGAGCTGCGACCGGCCGTCGGTGCCGGTGATGCGAAGGCTGACGGGGTGATCGAGCAGCCATCCGCCTGATCCTTGATCGCCGATGACAGCGGTGGTCTCGTAGACGGGCTTGGTCGCGTCTTCGGCGCTGAGCAGTTCACCCGGCAGCTGCGCCGTCGACGGCGACCCGGGGCTGCTGGCGCTCGTCGCGCATCCACTGACGAGGAGCGCCGCGGAGAGGCAGAGGATGGTGAGGGCGAGTGTTTTCGTGCGTCGGAAGGTCACTGGTCGACTCCGGTCCGCGTCGCGGGCGGGTTGGTGCAGTCGACTGTGGTGGGCAGTCCCGTGAAGATCTCGATCCGGCCGCCCTCCCGGCACACCTGGGTTCCTGCGAGGGAGAACAGGGCGGCGTCCGTTCCTTCTCCGTTGGTGCCCGCGAGCGCAGCGCACGCCGCGGCGAGCGACGCAGTGGAGTGTTCTGCGGGTGTCTGGATCTCGCCCGACAGGGCAACGCCCTGCCCGTCCGGTTCCCAGCAGGTGACGGGCGCTGCGACCGGAGTGCCGCGCTCGGTCGTCACCGCCGTGGGGACTGCCGCGCTGAGAATCGCGCCCGCGATGCCGGCGAGGGTCACCGCCGCGGCCTGGCCGAGACGTCGGCGGCGGCGGATGCGGTGCGCGAGGCGTGCGCTGATGCGCTCGAGCTGCTCGTCGCTCAGGTCAGGATCGTCCATGGTCTTCTGTCCGTTCCGTCAGGGTTCTCGCCAGTGATGTCCGCACCCGCGAGAGGCGGTTGCGGACAGTCCCGTGGGACAGGCCGAGGGAGCGAGCGGCATCGCTGTAGCTGAGGTCGTCCTCGATGCACGCCGTCCAGATCGCCCGGTCCGTCGCGCTCATCTGCTCGACCAGACGCCGCACGTCGAGCAGCCGGTCGCTCGTCTCCGCGTCGACGCCGCGAGAGGCGGTGTCGTCGGAGAGGGGCAGGTGGCGTCGGCGCTGCTCGCGGCGATTGGTCGAGAAGCTGAGGTTGCGTACCGTGACCAGCAGCCAGGGCAGCACCGACTCCCCCACGATGCGCACGCTCGTGCGGCGCTTCCAGAGCAGGAAGAAGCTCTCCTGAACGACGTCCTCCGCCTGGCCGGCGTCCGCGAGGAAGCTTCCCGCGGCGCGGTAGACCGCGCGGCCGTGCATCCGGAAGAGAACGTCCAGCGCCGACGGGTCACCGCCGCGAAGTCGATCCACCAGCGTCGCCTCAGCAGCACCGACCACCCGACATCACCCCCTCAGTAGTGAATGCCCTCAGAGCACCGTTTCGTCTCAGGCGTCATTAACGAACTTTGTCAATTCGACAGTGCCTCTGTGACCTATCCCCTACCGGACGCGCGCCAGATCATCATCCGCGCGCGACGGTCGGCCTGGCATCGCGCCGCCGTGATCATCGCTCGGGAGTCGAGGGACGGCCTTGAGGCATGTGGGAGGCGATGGCCGCGAGGGCGAAGCCGACGAGTGCGGTCGGCAACGCCAGGATGCACCAGACGATTTCCCACCCGTGGTGAGCATGGGCCCCGCTTGTCGCGCGAATGACGGTGAGGACCCAGACGCTGATAGCGCTGGTGAGGGCGACGATGCCAGCCGCGAGGAGGAAGGCTTTCCCTGCTGCGGCCTCCTCGTCGGTGGGCATCAATCCCATGCCGATTCCTCTCTCGCTGATGGAGAGGTAGGTCAGCACGACGGGCGCGACGATCATCCCGAGGACGGCGATCGCGGCGATCACCGGACTCAGGGGTCCCTTCCGAGCGACGTCAACCACGCAGTGCACACTATCCGCGCGTCGCTAAGCCCCCCCTGCGAGCGGGCCGCTCGTCGTCCGGCATGGAGACGCCCTGCCGGACGCCCGCTGGATCATCCCCATACGGGACGCGCACAAGGCGCTCGGGTTCGCGAGACTGAACTGATGTCGGGGTTGCTGGTCATCGATCTCGTGTCGCGCGTGATCAGAGCACGCTGCGGCCGAGCCGCGGCGCACGAGAGGTGACGCGCCCGACGTCGGGAATCAGCACGCCTCATGATTCACGGCGACGGAGAACAGGACATCAACCGGCCGATCTGCGGCGTCGGCTCAGTGCCCAGACGAGCGCGCCCGCAAGGAGCACCGCGCAGGTCAGCCCGGCGACGTGCAGGACGAGCGACGGCATTCCGTTCTCGGGGAGCAGGAAACCGTACGGCACCCACCCGTCGGTCGCTCCGCGGACGAGCACGACGACGACCCAGACGATCGGGTAGGGCAGGACCACCCACAGCCGTCGCCAGGAGAGCGGTCCGCGGTCGGCGACGACGATCCAGTCGAGGAGGACGAGGGCGGGGAGCGCCACGTGCAGGACGGCGCTGACCCAGGGCGGGGCCGTGCCGGTACCGGGGACGAGGGTGTTGTAGATCACGGCGACGACGATCAGGTAGGCCGTCGCCGCGCCGCGGACGTAGCTCAGCCACACCGGAGTCGGACGGCGGGCGAGCGCGACCGATCCGGCGACGATCAGCACCGCGCTCGCGAGGAGGCTGGTCTGATTCGTGAAGTAGCCGAAGTAGTCGAACGGATTCGACTCGCCGGCCACGATACTCAGCGCGTAGGTGTGGAGGATCACCGCGACCGCGGCTGCACCGACCGCGATGCGCGCTACACCCACGAATGGGCGGGTCGGTGCCGGGGAACTCATCGGGTCAGCCTAGGAGCCGTCGGGCTTCCTGATGACCCGCAGCAGACACTCCTTTTCGGAACGGCGCTGAGTCGCTCAGGCCGAGAGGCGACCACCAGGAAAGTGGTGACGTCGCTCAGCCTGATCCGGTGGGGACGTTCTCGAAAGTGCGCAGCACGGTCGCGATCGCGGCATGCCTGATGGTCGTGACGGGGTGCACGGCGCAGCCTGCACCGTCGGCCCGCCTCTGGCGACGAACACGGACGACGGCTTCGCCACGTCACTGGCCGGCGACCTAGGCGTAGCGACGTTCACCGGGAGCGACGGGACCACCGGCGAGCGGGTAGAGGCGCTGCGAGCATCCGGCTCGTATGCGGTCGGTGACCGGTTGCGACCAGCCGAGGACGCCAGAACCGTGCGGGTGCGTGGAGGGGAACGCATCGTCGTCGACGGGCCGTCCATCGACGGTTCCGGGCAGGTGGCCGGTTTCGACATCGTCGAGGCTGATGATCTCGACGCGGCGATCGCGATTGCCTCCGAGCATCCGATGGCGCGTTTCGGGCTCGTCGAAGTGCGACCGGTGTGGCCCTTCTAGAGGGTGGGCTGACGGCGTCGGCGCCGGCGTCATCCGCGCGCCCTGCGACGCTCCGCGGGCCTTCCAGCAGAAGGCGCAGCAGCTGCGCCCCGACCTGAGCATCCTCGCCCCCGACATCCTGGAACGCCGTCTCCTCTTGCCAGACGTCGAGTAGTGGCCGCGGAAGTGTCCAGCCGCACGTGCGGCGCGGCGCTCCCCATGAACACGATGACCGGACACGAAGTGCCCGGTCTGGCGTGTCAGGCGAGGGTGAGGAAGAGCTTCTCGAGCTCTTCCACGGTGAGCTTGCGCGGAGAGGCGTCAGCCGCGACGTCGTCGGCGGAGTCCGCGTCATCGGTGATGAGGCACTGACGCATGGCGGTGGAGATGATCGCGAAGCCGGCCCGATCCAGAGCGCTGGAGACGGCGGAGAGCTGGGTGACGACGTCTCGGCAGTCACCGCCGCTCTCGACCGCGCTGATCACGGCGGTGAGCTGCCCCTGCGCGCGCTTGAGGCGGTTCGCGATCTTCCGGATGGCGTCCGTGTCGTGGAGTTGGCCAGCGGTGTCGGTCATGCTCATTCTTCCTGTTCGCGGCGCGGGAGGCGCGTCGAGTGCTGTGATGCTGCGGGTGAGCGTCAGCTTCCAGATCAGAGTACCCCTGGGGGTATCAGCGCGGAGACTGTGACGCGATTCTCGATCGCTTGTCCGTCTCATTGCCGGAGCGTCAGCGGGTGAGGAGTCCCGCGATGCTGACGGACGCGACGAACACGGCGACGACAAGGACGAGTACGGCGAACACGATCTTGACGGTTCTGTCCGGGAGGCGGGAAGCGTAGCGGGAGGCGATGAGGGATCCGGTGATCGCGGCGCCGCTGAACAGGAGGATGGCGGGCCAGTCGAGGGTGGCGCCAGGGAGGTGGGCGCTGAGACCTGCGACTGAGTTGATCACGATGATGACCAGCGAAGTGCCGACCGCGGTGCCGGCGGACAGGCCGAGAAGGAGGATGAGGGCGGGGGTGATGAGGAATCCCCCGCCGATGCCGAGCAGGCCCGTGAGGAATCCGACGACCAGGCCGACTCCGATCGCGCGGAGCGCGTAGAGGCGGACCCGGTGATCGTGTCCGGTGGGTGGGGCGGTGAGCATGCGGATGCCGGCAGCGACCATGAGGGCTGCGAAGAGCAGCATCAGCACGTCCGGATCGAGGACCTTGTTGATCTGGGAGCCGACCCACGCGGCAGGGATTCCTGCGGCGCCGACGAGGGCGGCGGTGCGCCAGTCGATCGCACGGCGCAGTCGAGGGATCACGGCGGAGAGCGCGGCAAGCCCGACCACGATCAGGGACGCGGGGACGGCCTCGTCGGTCGACAGTCCGACGCCGTAGACGAGGGCGGGGACGGCGATGATCGAGCCGCCGGCGCCGACCAGGCCGAGGACTGCTCCGATGAGGAGGCCGAGAGGGAGGGAGATGAGGCTCATGCGCTCTTCCGGATTGTCGGGTGGGTGAGGGCACTCTCCGCGAGGTCGGCGAGGGCCGCGGCGGCGAGGATGCCGGAGTGGCGGCGCACCACCTCGCCGCGGCGCAGGAGGAGGACTGTTGGGATGGACCGGATTCCGGCTGCTCGAGCGAGAAGCGGTTCGGCTTCGGTGTCCACGGTGGCGAAGAGGATTGCCGGGTAGTGCTCGGAGAGGCTCGCGAACACGGGTGCGAAGGCTCGGCAGGGTCCGCACCAGCTCGCCCGGTAGCTGATGAGGGCGACGTCGTGCGCTGTCGTGGCGGCGTCGAAGGTGTGCGTGGTGAGGGTGTGGACGGTCATCGATCCGAGGTCAGGTGATGGGGAGGCCGGCGAGGGTCCAGGCGTCCATCCCGCCGGCCATCGTGTCGGCGGTGAAGCCGGCGCCGGCGAGTGCGGCCGCTGCGGCGGCGCTGCGTCTTCCGCTGCGGCAGACGACGATGATCGGCTGAGTGGCCGAGAGCTCGGAGAGGCGCTGCCCCAGCTGCCCCATCGGCACGTGCAGTGCGCCGGGGATCATGCCGGTGGCGACCTCGTCGTTCTCGCGGACGTCGAGGATCTGGCTCGTCGGACGACGACGGTCGGCTTCGGTGACGGTGATCTCGTTCATCAGTTCTCCTTCAAGTAATGAGCGGGGTGATGCCTCACTGGGAGGGGTCAGCGGAGGGGTTCGCCGGCGGAGCGCCAGGCGGTGATCCCGCCGCGCAGGGAGTGGGTGCTGTAGCCGCGGTCGGCGAGAAGGCGAGCCGCGGATGCGGAGCGGACGCCGGACTGACACATGAGCACCACGGGACGGTCCTTCCGGATGCCTGCGCTCGTGCTCTGCAACGTGTCCAGAGGGACGTGCTTCGCTCCTACGGCGTGGCCGGTGCGCCATTCCTGTGCGGTGCGCACGTCGACCAGGGTGGCGCCGAAGAGCACGAGCTCTTTCGCCTGCGCGACGGAGACAGTGCGGGACGAGCGGCGGAACAGGCGGTCGAGAAGACCCATCAGGCTGCGCTCCGGACCGGGATCTTGGTGATGGCGCCGGTGGCCGTCGGCTCGACGGCGGCCTTGTTCCACGGCAGTCGTCCGAGGACGGAGGCCATCGGGCAGCTGTTCACCGCGGCCGAGAACGTCAGGCCCGCGCCGATCGCGCCGGACAGCAGACGCAGCGGAGAGCCGATGACGCGTCCGCCGACAAGACCCAGGAGGACGAGGACGCCGGCGGCGAAGCGGACCTGGCGATCCATCGCCCATCGTTCAGCGCCTCGGACGACGTCGCCGCCGGCGGCGGCGTAGCCGGGCACTCCGTCGGCGAGGACGTAGGCGCCGGTGAGGCCGGTCGCGGCCAGGCGCTGTCGAGCCTGCTCCGCACGGACCCCGGACTGGCAGGCCAGCACGACGCGGCTTCCGAGGCGCTCGGCGAGCTGGTCGGTGTGCTCGGACAGCAGCGGCAGGGGCACGTTGAAGGAGCCGCGGATGTGCAGCGACTCGAACTCCGCTGCGGAGCGCACGTCGATGACGAGCAGGTCCTCGTGCTCGCTCACCCACTCCTGGAGAGTGCTCGAGTCGACGGTGAGAGGGGAAGAAGTGGTCGTCATGGTTGCCCTTTCGAGAGCGCGGAAACACCGAAGGCGGGCGTCGCCGATGGTGGGAAGCGAAGAGGTAGGCCGTGGCCGGCACGGGTGAGATGCCGGGCGGCGGGGCCCGGCAGCCCGGCGAGGGGACACTCGCGCTCGGGCCGGTGTCCGCCCGCCGCGCCCGAGTTCGGGCGCGTGAGTAGGACGCGCCAGGGTGGGGCGCGGCGGGCGGGACGCCGTGAGGAGGGTGTGTCAGGCGGTGGGTGCGTCGGCGTTCTGCTGGGCGCGGGAGTAGCCGAGGTAGCTGCCCTCGATCTCGATGACGGGGAACCCGGCGCGGCGCAGCGCCTGGCTGGCGATGATGTTGCGGGCGCCGCTCTGGCAGTAGCTGATGATCGTGCGGTCCTTCGGGAGCCGGTCGGTCTCCCACAGCACGCGTCCTGCGCCGATCCGGGTCGCTCCGGGGACGTGGCCGGCGGCGTACTCGCTCGCTTCGCGCACGTCGAGCACGAAGGCGTCCTCGATGTCCGCGACCTCGTCGGGGGCGATGGTGGCGGAGGGTCGCGTCTCGAGCCCGTCGAGGGTGGTGAGGTAGCCGGGGTAGGAGTCGATTCCGACGCGGATCAGGTGATCGCGCACGTGATCGGCCTGCTCCGGCCCGTCGACCAGGAGAAGAAGGGGGCGCTTCTCCTGCTCCGGGTCCACCGCCCAGGCACCCCACGCGGCGGTCTTCCCTGTCGCGGGGATCGCCAGGGCACCGGGTACCGAGCCGGCGCGCACGTCGGCCGGGGCGCGGGTGTCCACCAGGACCACCTCGTCGTCGCGGAGCAGCTCGGCGGCGTCCTCGGACGTCACCGCCGCCAGTTCGGACAGGGGTCCGAGCACGGCGGGGCCGTCGCGGTTCTCGCGCTTCATGCGGGCGAAGTAGGCGTGCGCGTCGGGCTGCCCGTCGAGCAGCTCGCGGACGAACCCGTCCCGGTCATCCGCCGCGAGGTAGGGACCCCACCAGGTGTAGAGGCGTTCGTAGCCGACGGTGGTCGACGCGATCGCTCCGAGCGCCTTGCCGCAGGCGCTACCCGAGCCGTGCGCGGGGTGGATCTGCACGTGATCGGGAAGGGTGAGCAGGACGCGCTTGAGGCTGTCGAAGAGGTCCTGCGCGCCCTGGAACCGCGTGTCCTGACCGCCCGCCGCTTCATCCAGCAGATCGGGGCGGCCGAGGTCGCCGACGAACACGAAGTCGCCGGAGAGCAGGTAGCCGGGATCCTGAGTCAGGGCGCCGTCGGTGACGAGGAACACGAGGTGCTCCGGAGTGTGGCCGGGGGTGTGCCGGGCCTGCAGGCGGAGGTTGCCGACGGGGATCACGTCACCGTCGTGCAGCCGGGTCGCGTCGAAGCCGTACTGCCAGTCGACGCCGCCCTCCCCCGAGACGAAGATCTCGGCGTCGGTGGCGCGGGCGAGCTCGCGCGTGCCGGAGAGGTAGTCGGCGTGTATGTGGGTCTCGGTCACCGCGACGATGCGCATGCCGTTGCGGGCGGCGGTGTCGAGGTAGACCTGGACATCCCGTCGCGGGTCCACGACCACCGCGTCTCCCGTGGCCTGGCAGCCGATGAGGTAGCTCGCCTGGGCGAGGTCGTCGTCGTACAAGCGTTCGAGCAGCATCACTTCCCCTTTCAGTAGGAACTCATGACCAAATTATACCCCCGGGGGTATTTTGTCGAGCGTGCTCAGGTGGGGGCTGGCCCTTCGGGCGAGCGAGCGCCGTCCGGCTGGCAGCGGTCAGCCTGCCGGCACCGTCCGCATCTCCTCACCCACCGAGGTGTGCAGATCGCCGCTTCGACTGGAGCCCTGCGCCATCGATGAATCTGTCCGAGTGCGAATGACGGGGGTCCGTGTCACCATGACTGCATGGTTCCCACCCTCGAGGTACTGACGATTTCGAAGATCAGCGCTCGTCTCGCTGAACTTGAGGCACGCGCAGGGGCTTCGGTTGATGAGCTGCGCCAGCGCGCCGACCGGTACGAGCTGTCCCAGGAGGGACAGTCGATCCTGCGCAAGCTCGAGGACCTGACGTACCTGCGGGAGCATGCCGAGCGTTGACCCTGGCGGTCAGTCCGACGGGGACCTCGAAGAGAAGGTCTTCGACTTCATGCTCGAAATCATGGAGATGCTCGCGAAGATCATCCCCAACGGACTCGTCGGCCTAGAAAGCAGCGTGGTTCGCATGCGCGGCGGCGGTGTCGCCGTCACTGTCGAGCCCACCGAGGAGCTCGGGCTTCGTCTGGACATCGAGGGCACCGAGACCTTCCGTCTCGTCGTCCAGTATCGGCTGGTCCTGAGTCCGGTGAGCCACCTCGTCTCTGTGGAACGCTCGACGTTCAAGGTGAACGTGCGCGGCTCGGCCCGGCCGCTCTTCACCGTCGACTACCTCCGAGACAGCGGCAGCGACGTCCCCTCGGCGCACTACAACGTGCATGCCGAGCGGCAGGACATGACGGACGCCCTCGCCGCCACAGGAGCTCGACGTCGCGGCAAGATCTACCAGAAGCGCGTAGCGAAAGGTGACCCGCCGCGATTCGGCGATGTTCACTTCCCGACTGGCGGCCATCGGTTCCGACCGTGCCTCGAGGACGTGCTGGAGATGATGATCATCGAGTTCGGTATCGACACCATCAGTGGCGCGGGCGCCGCCCTTCACGAGGGTCGCCTTCGGTGGCGCAAGCGTCAACTCGCCGCCGCGGTGTCCGACGATCCGATGACCGCCGTGGCAGAGCTGGAGCGGCTGGGGTTCACTGTCGTTCCGCGCGACAGCGCCGAAATACTCCCGCGTTTCGATCGGCTCACCGCACTCTGAGGCTCACCCCCTCACCGCAGGTACGCCGGCAGCGCTCCTCCGCCGAGCCTCACCGTCAAGCGCTCCCGGGCGCCGCGAGCTCGCCGGTGATGTATTGCGCTCGGCCGAAACCGAAGGACCAGTCGGCCGCGGTGTTCTCGATGAAGCCGATGACGAGGTCGGCGCCGTCGATGCCGATCGCGTCCAGCGCGGCGGCGAGGGCGGCGAAGAACGCCTGCTTCTCCTCGGTGCTGCGGCCGGTCTGGGTGAAGATCTGGATGATGACGATCTGCTCGGACCTCTCGATGCCGAGTCCGACGTCCAGGGCGGTGAGTCGGCCGGGCTTGTGCTCGGTGACGATCTGGAAGCGGTCACGCTCCGGGAGGCCGTAGACCTCGACGAGGGTGCGCATCAGCGCGTCACCGAGTGCGGTGATCTGCTGGTCGGAGCGGCCCTCGATCAGGTCGATGCGGATGAGTGGCATGGTGACTCCTTCAGTCCGGGGCGTGGTCGCACCGTAGCTCCCTGCCAGCGCTGGGCTCTGCCTCTCCCCTGCGTCTCTTCTCAGCCGGTGCAGCACCGACGGGATTGGGCAGGCTCTCCTGGCTAGCGCTCCCGCGGGGCGGGTGCTTGCATGGCCCTCATGTCGACCCCGTCCACGCCTCCGCCCTCCTCGCCCCGCGCGGAACCGCACGACAGCGCGATCTCAGGTCGGCTGAACTGGTTGCGAGCGGGCGTGCTGGGCGCGAACGACGGCATCGTCTCGGTCGCCGCTCTCGTCGTGGGTGTCGCCGGTGCGACGACCGCGACGGCACCGATCCTGACGGCGGGTGTCGCGGGTGTCGTCGGCGGTGCGATCTCGATGGCGCTGGGCGAGTACGTGTCGGTGAGTAGCCAGAGCGACAGTCAGCGTGCGCTGATCACAAAGGAGCGCGTCGAGCTGGCCGAGGATCCCGACGGGGAGCTCGAAGAACTCGCCTGGCTGTACCAGGCGCGCGGTCTAACCCCGGAGACAGCGCATCAGGTCGCCCGCGAGCTGACCGAGAACGACGCTCTGACCGCACATCTGGAAGCGGAACTGGGGTTGAACGAGGAAGCGGTCGCCAGCCCGCTCGCCGCCGCCGGCGCCTCGGCGCTGGCGTTCCTCCTGGGAGCCGTGCTGCCGCTGCTGGCGATCCTGCTCCCTCCGCCGGACTGGAGGGTTCCGGTGACCTTCGCCGTGGTGCTGATCGCCCTCGCCGCGACCGGATACATCAGCGCACGGGTCGGCGGCAGCCCGGCTCTGCGCCCGATGATCCGCATCGTCGTCGGCGGCGCGCTGGCCCTCGCCGCGACGTTCCTGATCGGGTCGCTGCTCGGCACGTCCGGCGCGATCTGATGTCCCGGATCCTCGTCGTCGAGGACGACCCGCAGATGGGCGCCCTCGTCGAGCGAGGACTGCGGGAGGACGGCTACGACGTGCAACTCGTCGACAACGGTGTCGATGCGCTGATCGCCTTCACGGCGGGAGATGTCGACGTCGCCGTCGTCGACGTCATGCTGCCGGGGATGACCGGGTTCGAGGTCTGCCGTCGGATGCGCGAGTCGGGCAGCACCGTCCCGGTCGTGCTGATCACGGCGCGGGACGCCGTCGAGGACCGGATCTTCGGGCTGGACTCGGGCGCCGACGACTACGTCACCAAGCCGTTCCACTTCGGCGAGCTGAGCGCCCGGATCCGCGCACAGATCCGGCGCCGAGCCAGCGGCCCGCAGCCAGTGGTCCAGATCGGAGCGCTGCGCCTGGATGCCCTGTCCGTGCGCGCGACGGTCCGAGAGCGTCCCTTCGCGCTGAGTGTCAAGGAGCTCACGCTGCTGCGCTTCTTCGCCGTGCATCTCGATGAGGTACTGACCCGGACGGAGATCCTCGCCGAAGTGTGGGGGTCTACGGAGACGTTCGAGCCGACCCTCGTGGATCAGTACGTCAGCTACCTCCGCAAGAAGCTCGCCCTCGCCGACACAGGCCTCCGGATCACGACCGTCCGCGGCGCCGGATACCGGCTGGAGCGCGCCGAGTGAGGCTGCTGCGCTCCCTGTCGATCCGCTCCCGAATCACCCTCGGCAGCCTCCTCGTCGCGCTGATCGGGGTCGGCGTGATCACCCTCGTGCTGCACGGGCAGTTCCGCAGCATCGTCGTCGCGTCCGAGGTGACCCTCGCCGAGGGCGACCTCGCCCCGTATCTCGCCGATCTGGGATCGGACCCGACCGAGACCCCCGACCCTCCGGCCGAGGGGATCCTGATCTTCGCGCGCGCTCCCGGCGGGGCGGTCCCCGTCGACACGATGCCGCACGACGTCCACGAGGTTCTGGAGCGCAGCACCGGCAGCGACGGCACCTCGACGGTGATGACCGACGAGGACGTCCGGTTCACGATCGTCTCCCGGACCCTGGACACGAGTGCGGGCACGTGGGAGCTGTGGGCGGCGCGCAGCGGCGCCGGCAGCGACCTGACCGTCGCGGCCCTGGACCGGACGCTGCTCGTCAGCGCCGCGGCCCTCGTGATCCTGTCCGCCCTCGCCGCATGGCTGCTCACCGGCGCCGCCCTGCGTCCGGTCGAGCGGATGCGCCGCACCGCCGCGTCCCTCGGCGACCGGGACGGCGGCGAGCTTCCCGTAGGCCCGGCGACTGATGAGCTGTCGGATCTGGCGGAGACGTTGAACGCGTTCATCGCCCGGACGCGGGACACCGCCGATCGGGAGCGGCAGATGGTGTCCGCGGCAAGCCACGAGATCCGCACGCCGCTGGCAGTCGTCATCACCCAGCTCGAACTCGCGCACCGGCACTTCGGCGACGCGGACGCCCTCGAAGAAGAGATCCGCGCCGCCGAGGGGTCCCTCGCCCGCCTGTCCCGCCTGGCGACGAACCTCCTGGAGCTCTCCCGGCTGGACGCCGCCCCGCCCGTCACCGCGCGCGCGACGGCGAGCGAGCTGGAGACCGAGCTGATGGACTCCGTCGACCGGCTGAGGACGATCACCGGCGGCACCGGCCCCGACATCGAGCTCGATACCGCGATCGAGCGCGCCGACGCGCCCTACCCGCTCTCGGTGAGCGCGTTCTCGCGGATCCTCGACAATCTCGGCGCGAATGCGATCGCCGCAACACCTCCTGCCGGACGCATCACCCTCCTCCTCGAGCAGCACGATTCCACCCTCGAGCTGAGCGTCCGGGACACTGGGCACGGCATCCCGGAGGAGTTCGTGCCGCACGCGTTCGAGCGCTTCTCTCGACCCGACGAGGCGCGCACCAGCCGCGACGGCGGCAGCGGGCTCGGGCTCGCCCTCGTCGCAGCTCTCGTTGACACCGCGGACGGATCGGTCACCATCGAGAACTGTCGACCCGCCGGAGTGAGGGTGACGGTCGTGCTGCCCGAGCGGTGACATGTGAGACCTCGAACACGAATCGGACTCCGGCGGGGAATCGGCACGCATTCCTCATAGTCGACACCAAGACTCCCCCGCGACGGTAGGAGCGCGCCCCCGGAAACCCGAGGTCGGCGCATGCGACACCGACCGGAGGGCGCCGCCGTGAGCACCACGATCCGACCGACCAACGCACCCGCACCCCACGCGCCGACCACGCTGCGGCGGTCGCAGGCCGACCGCGAGCGATCCCTGCGTCGGCGCCTGCGGTCCGCGGACGCGCTCGTCACCGCCGGCTGGGTCTCGGTCGCCCTCGCCATCGCGCTCTACCTCGCAGCCGGCGGGCCCGCGGAGGCCACCGATATCGCCGGAGCTCTCACGGCCGCAGGGATCGTCGCCGGCCTCGTCGGCACCGACCTGATCCTGGTCATGCTCGTCCTCGCCGCCCGGATCCCCTGGATCGATCGCACCTTCGGCCAGGACACCGCGATGGCGCTGCACCGTCGCCTCGGCAAGCCCGCCCTGTCTCTGATCCTCGGGCACGGTGCCCTGCTCACCGTCGGCTACGCCCTCACCGACGGGCTGACGCTGTGGAACGAGACACTCGCTCTGTACTCCGGCGCCGACATGCTCCTGGCGCTGCTCGGCAGCACCCTGCTGGTGCTCGTCGTCGTCACCTCCCTCGTCGCCGTGCGCCGCCGCTTCGCGTACGAGGCGTGGCACGCGATCCACCTCCTCAGCTACGCGGCCGTCCTCGTCGCCGTCCCCCACCAGCTCTCCGCCGGCCAGGTCCTCGCCGGGAGCACCCCGCAGCGCGTCTACTGGCTCGCCCTCTACGTCCTGGCGTTCGGAGCGATCGCCAGGTTCCGGTTCGCGGTGCCCGTACTCGCCACCCTGCGGCACCGGATCCAGGTCGAGGCCGTCGAGACGATCGCCCCCGGCGTCTTCTCGCTCCACCTCTCCGGCCGCGACCTCTCCCGCCTCGGCGTGATCGGCGGGCAGTACGCGATCTGGCGGTTCTGGAGCCGCGGCACCTGGTGGCATGCGCACCCGATCTCCTTCTCCGCCGTCCCGACCGACACCCGCGCTCGGATCACCGTCCGCGCACTCGGAGCCGGGACCGACCGTCTCGCACGACTGCGCCCCGGGACCGCGGTCTCGATCGAGGGGCCCTACGGGATCTTCACCGACGTCGCCCGCACCGCCCCGCGGCTCGCGATCATCGCCGCCGGCATCGGCATCACCCCCGCCCGAGCGCTCCTCGAGCACGGCGGCCTCCGACCCGGCGAGGCCACCGTCCTGCTGCGCGCCACCGACGACTCCCAGACCTACCTCTGGGACGAGACTCGGACACTGGTCCGCAGCAGCCGCGGCACGCTGTTCGGGATGATCGGCCGGCGGCCCGCAGGGCTGGCGACGTGGATGTCCGCCGAGTCCGTCGCCCGAGGTGTGACGATCACCTCGGCACTGCCGGGCCTGCTCGAATCCGACCTGTTCGTCTGCGGTCCGACCGCCTGGGCCGACCTCGTCGTCCGCGACGCGCGAGCGGCAGGCCTGCCCGACCGGCAGATCCACGTGGAGAGGTTCGACTGGTGAGAACACGAGCAGCAGTCGCCAGCGTCCTCGCCTCCCTCGCCGTCCTCGTCGTCGGCTGGCAGATGGGATCCGCCGGCGCCACCGGGTCCCCGCTCGCCACCGGGACGAGCGACACCACAGCCACGGAAGGAGCGGCTCCCGCGGTGACCACGCCGACCCCGGCCGGCGCCCCCGCCTCGACGACGCCCTCCGCCGGCGCGCCCACCGACCCGTCGGCCGGTACGAGCTCGACGGCCACTGCTAGCCCGTCCGCCTCGGCCGACGGCACGTGGACCGGCTCATCTGTTCCGACTCGCTTCGGCGCGGTGCAGGTCGCGATCACCGTCGCCGGCGGGCAGATCACCGACGTCACGGCCGTGCACCTCACGGACAAGGACGGCCGGTCCGTGTCGATCTCGCACCGGGCCGCGCCGATCCTGCGTCAAGAAGTCCTCGCCGCCCAGTCCGCGAACGTGCAGGCGGTCAGCGGAGCGACCTACACCAGCGACGGGTACCTCACCTCCCTGCAATCGGCGATCGACCAGGCCGGACTCTGACCGTGCACACGTTCACGACGATGGGCACCGTCGTCAGCCTGCGCGCCGCCGACGACACCCCGGTCGGCGACGTCGAAGCCGTCTTCGCCGACGCCGACGCCCGCTTCAGCCTGTACCGGCCGGAGTCGGAGGCGTCCCGGATCGCCCGCGGCGAGCTCGCGCTGACGGCCGCGTCCGAGCAGATGCGGACCGCCTACACCGAATCGCTGCACTGGCGAACGGCGACGGACGGCGCCTTCACCCCGCACCGGCCCGACGGGGTCATCGACCTCGCCGGAACCGTCAAAGCGACCACCATGGCGCACGCGGCCCGGCTGCTCGGCGACGGCGAATGGCTCCTCGATGTCGGGGGAGACGTCCTCACCTCGCCCGCCGACAGCTGGACGATCGGGATCGTGGATCCCGGCGACCGGCAGGCGCTGCTCTGCATCGTCCCCCTCGGCGACGGTCGCCGCGCGATCGCCACCTCCGGGACCGCCGAACGCGGAGAGCACGTCTGGCGCCGACCTGCCGAGCCCGGTGACGTCCCCTTCGTGCAGGTGTCCGTGATCGCCGAGGACATCGTCACCGCCGACGTCCTCGCGACCGCGATCCTCGCCGGCGGCGTCGGGACGCTCGACACCGTCACCGACCGCTTCGACGTCGACGTCCTCACCATCGACGCCGCCGGTGCCCTTCTCGTGACCGACCGGCTCCGCCGCCTGATCGCACCGGCGAGCCGGCACACGTCCTGACTCCGCTCGGTCGGCTCCTCGCATATCGGCGGTGAAGCGGGGAGTCGGCTCGGAGGACGGGCGAGTGATCGTTCGAGGGCTCACACGAATACGTCCAACGGCAGAGCGCGCAGGGCGGGGCGCGTTAGCGTCACGAGGACAGCCCCCCTCTCGACCGAAGGCGCCCCCGATGAACGACTGGCAGATCAACGGCCTCCCCCTCCACCCGCTCCTCGTGCACGCCGTCGTGGTTCTGCTCCCCCTCGCCGCACTGATGCTCATCCTCGGCAGCCTCTGGCCGGCCGCCCGCCGCAAGTTCGGGATCCTCACCCCGATCATCGCCCTCGCCGCGCTGATCGCCGTCCCGCTCACCACGCAGGCCGGTGAAGCGCTCGAACGACAGACGGAGCCGTCCGCGATCCTCGAGAAGCACACCGAGCTCGGCGACCACCTGCTCCCCTGGGCTGCCGGCCTGTTCCTCGTCGCCCTGGTCCAGTGGCTCTGGTTCCGCCGCACGCGACGAACCGAGGACCGAGCCGCCACCACCCGCCGCCCCCTCGTCGGAATCGTGCTCGCCGTCGCAGCGATCGCCACCTCCGTCGGAGCGACCATCGACGTCATCCGCATCGGCGACTCCGGCGCACAAGCAGTCTGGTCCGACTCCACCTCGAGCACCAGCACCGATCAGGCACCCGCGCCCGATAGCGACGACGACTGACCCACCCGCTCTCGGGCACTGCCCTCTCCGGCTGACACCGCCCCCTCTTCGCAGGAGGATGGTGTGAGTTCCTCAGCACTCGACGCCATCTGCAAGGTCCTCGGCTGCCGGGTGGGCGACATCCTGACTCACGTGCCGGACGACGTCGGGAGCAGTACGGATCGGCTCGGTGACCGAGCGGCCCGCTGACACGTCGCACCTCGGTGGTCGACTGGTCACCGCGGGCGTCGTCCAGCTGGTGGCCGTCGTCGCGCTCAATGTGCTGGGGCCGATCGTGCCCGTCTGAAGGATCTCCGGCCCGAGCGCTCAGGGTCCACTGCGGTCCCCGATCTGTCGCCTCTGCTCCGCTGGGCGATCGCCGCGGCGGTGTTCCTCGTCTGGGCCTGGTCGACGGCGTGGCCGGCCGGCCCGGAACGCACCCGCGACCTCGCCCGCCACGAGGACCGGTCCCGGAAGCTGGTCGACTCGCTCATCATCGCCGCCACCTTCTTCAGCCTCGTCCTCGTGGTCGTCGCACTCCTCCGCAGCCAGCAGAAGGACCCCGTCGGATCCGCGGCCGCGATCCTCGCGGTCGTCGGGGTCGTCGCGGCCTGGGCGCTCATCAACACCGTCTACGCCTTCAAGTACGCGCGCATGTACTACCTCGACGACCGCCACCGCTTCGACTTCGACCAGGACGAGGAACCGTCCTACAGCGACTTCGCCTACACCGCGTTCTCGATCGGGATGGCCTACAGCGCGAGCAGCATCACCCAGTCCTCCACCCCCTCACGCCGCGTAGCCCTGGCCCACGCCCTGCTGTCCTACTTCTTCGGCACCTTCGTCGTCGCCGTCGCCATCAACCTGATCACCGGCCTCACCCAGGGAGGGTGAGGAGTGCCGCACATCCTCAGGCAGGCGTGTCGGAGCTCGATACTGAGGTCATGGCATCACCGCTCGTCTCCGACGTCGCTCACTCCGGTCTCACCGTGGCCGACCTCGACGACGCGCTGGTGCTGTGGTGCTCCGGTCTCGGGTTCGTGCTCGAGCGCACCTTCACGCTCGACGTGGAGGTCACGGCGGCGACCACCGGCGTCCGTGGAGCCGTGATCCGCGCAGCGACGGTGACCCTCGGCCCCCACCGTGTGGAGCTGCTGCAGTACGACCCGCCCCGACAGCTCGAGTCCGCCGGCTCGCCCGCACAGGTCGGCACGGTGCACATCGCGCTCACGGTCTCGGACCTCGATCGTGTCCTCGAGCTCTGCGCTGGACACGGTTGGAGACCGGTCGGGACACCTCACCGGATGACCGCTGGCGCCCGAGCCGGCACGCGCATCATCTACCTCGAAGGTGCCCTCGGCGGATTCCTCGAACTGATCGCGCCCCCGCAGCTCCCGTAGGCCGCGTCGGCCGATCGCGTCGAGGGCCCGATCTCTCAGCCCGCCAACCTCGCCATCCACTCCTCTACCGCGTCGGGCGTGCGCGGCATCGCCGCCGAGAGCAGGATCGACGACGTCTCCGTGACCACGAGGTCGTCCTCGATCCGGATGCCCAGCCCCCGCAGCTCGGCGGGGACCGTCAGGTCGCCCGGCTGGAAGTAGAGGCCCGGTTCCACGGTGAGCGTGTGGCCGGCCGCGAGCACTCCGCCGAGGTACGTCTCGTGCGGAGCGTGGTTGCAGTCGTGCACGTCCATCCCGAGCATGTGCCCGGCGCGGGAGATGCTCCACCGGCGGTGGTACGACGCGGACGGGGCCATGGCCTCGTCGACGGAGCAGCGGATCAGGCCGAGGTCGATCAGCCCCTCGGTGAGGGCTCGCCCGCACGCGTCCTGGTAGTCCTGGAAGCGCACTCCCGCGCGCAGGGAGTCGATGCCGGCCTGCTGCGCGCGCAGCACGATCGAGTACACGTCCCGCTGCAGCGGGGTGAACTCCCCGCTGACCGGGAAGGTCCGGGTGATGTCGGCGGCGTAGAGCGAGTGCAGCTCGACCCCCATGTCCATCAGGACGAGATCGCCCTCGGCGAGGGGCCCGGTGTTCCGCGTGTAGTGCAGGGTCGTGGCGTGCGCTCCCGAGGCGACGACCGATCCGTAGGCCGGCCCCTGTCCCTCGACCAGGGCGCGGCGGGCGAAGGTGCCCTCGAGGTAGCGCTCGCCGCGGGGCATCGCGCGGGCGACCGGCCACGCCTCGAGGCAGTCGTCGAAGCCCCGCGCCGTGCCGTCGACGGCGAGCTGCAGCCGTCCGATCTCCCAGTCGTTCTTGATCAGGCGCAGCTCGTCGAGCGTCGCCTTGAGCACGAGGTGCGGTCCGAGCTCCGGCCCGCAGATGCTCCGCACCAGCTCGTCGACGCTCTCGTCGAGGGTGGGCAGGACCCGGATGCGCCGGGCCCGCCGCGCGGCCCGCTCCACGTCGCGGGTGAAGTCGGCCAGCGGCCGGGTCTCGATGCCCAGCGCCGCCTGCGTCTCGGCGAGCGACGGCCGCGGCCCGACCCAGAGGTCGCCGAGCGCGTCGTTCTGCCAGAACTCGTCTCCGTCGCGGCCGGAGGGAGCACGCAGGTACAGGATCGAGCCGGCCTCCCCTCCCGTCGTGTCGACGACGAGCACGCTCTCGGCGACTCCGTTGCCCGTCAGCCACACGTGGTCGGTGCCCGGGCGGAAGCGGTGGTTGCTGTCGTTCGAGCGCACCCGCGGCAGGCCGGCGGGGATGATCAGCAGCTCGGCGGGCAGCGCCTGCGCCAGTCGCGACCGGCGCTCCGCGGTGTAGGCGAGCACCGGCTCGTCGGGGTCGATCACCGGCTCCGGATCGGCCCAGCCGGCGGTCATGAACGCGCCGTCCCCGGGGAGCGGGCTGCGGTTCACGGCCCTCGGCATGCTCCAGAGTGCGGACTCCTCGGCCCGGGCCTCCTCCACCGCGCTCACGCGCCCGTCCGCTCCAGCGCGTCGGGCAGCTCCTCGAGCCAGGCCGCCCGGTCGGCGTCGAGTGGAGCCAGCGGCAGCCGCCCCAGCCCGTCCGGCAGCGGGATCGCCGCGAGCAGCGCCCGCGTGTACGGGTGCAGCGGGCTCTGCCACACCGTCTCGGTGTCCCCCGACTCCACGACCCGGCCGCGGTACATCACGAGCACCCGGTCGGCGATGCGCCGGACCACCGAGAGGTCGTGCGAGATGAACAGCATGCCCGCGCCGGCCTCGACGCTGAGCGAGCGCATCAGCGCGGCGACGCTCGTCTGGGTCGAGGCGTCGAGGGCCGAGATCGGCTCGTCGGCCACGAGCATCCGCGGCCGCGCCGCGAGGGCCCGCGCGATGGCGATGCGCTGCTTCTGGCCGCCGGAGAACTCGTGCGGGAACCGGCTCGCCATCGCCGGGTCGAGCCCGACGCGGCGCAGCCAGTCGGCCGGGTCCGAGCCCTCGGCTCCCCGGGCGAGAGCCGCCCGGACGCCGTCGCCGATCTGCTCGCCGATGCGGCGACGGGGGTTGAGCGAGGAGTTCGGATCCTGGAAGACCATCTGCACGCCGGTCATCGCCGGACTGCGCCGACGGAGTCCGAGCGCGGGGACGTCGACGCCGTTCAGGCGCACGTCGCCACCGCGGCGCTTCTCGATGCCGACGACGGCGCGCGCGAGGCTCGATTTGCCGCAGCCGCTCTCGCCGACCAGCGCCACGACCTCGCCGGCCGCCACCCGGAAGCCGACCCCGTCGACGGCACGCAGCGGCGGTCGCCGCCCGTACTCGACGACGATGCCATCGGCCTCGAGAACCACTCCCGCGCTCATCGCGCACCCCTCTCGACGTCGCCTGCCGTGGCCGCGCCCGGATCGTCCGCGGCGGCGGCCCTCTCGTGCCCCTCAACGAGCTCGGCGACCAGCTCCTCCGGGCTCTCCTCGAAGCTCGAGCCGGGCAGAGCCGCGAGCAGCGCCCGCGTGTACTCGTCCTCGGGTGCGGTGAACAGCCGCTCGCGCGGAGCCGACTCCACGACGAGCCCCTGGCGCATCACCGTCACCTCGTCGGCCACGGCGCTCATCACGCCGAGGTCATGGGTGACGAGCAGGATGCTCAGCCCGCCGTCGTCGACCAGCTCCCGCAGCAGCTGCAGCACTCCGGCCTGCACGGTCACGTCGAGCGCGGTCGTCGGCTCGTCGGCCAGCAGCACCGAGGGCTCGCACGCGAGCGCCACCGCGATCGCGATGCGCTGCCGCTGACCCCCGGAGAACTGGTGGGGGTAGCGCCCGAGGGAGGCCCGGGCGTCCGGGACCCGCACCCGCTCGAGCAGGGCCTCGGCCCTGGACCGCGCGGCCTCCTTGCCGAGACCGAGGTGGTGGCGCAGGTGGTCGGTGAGCTGGCGGCCCACGGTGAGCTGCGGATGCAGGCTCGTCGACGGGTCCTGGAAGACCATGGCGACCCGGCGTCCGCGCACCGTGCCGAGCACCTGCCGGGACGCGCCGACGAGCTCCGTCGTGCCGTCGCCGGTGTCGTCGGCGAGGCGGATGCTCCCGCTGGCCGTCATCGCTCCGGGCAGCAGTCCGAGCACCGCCAGGGCGGTCATGGTCTTGCCCGAGCCCGACTCGCCGGCGAGACCGTGGATGCCGCCGCGGCGCAACGCCAGATCGATGCCGTCCGCGATGGCGTGGCTGCGGGTGCGGATGCGCAGCCCGCTGATGGTCAGTGCGTCGCTCACAGCGTGGCGCCTCCTCCGCGGATCGTCTGCGACCGCGGGTCCAGGGCGTCGCGCAGGGCGTCGCCGACGAAGTTGAACGCGATGACGACGGTGAGGATGGCCAGGCCCGGGAAGACGCCGATCCACCACGCGTCGAAGTTCTGGATGGCGTCCGACACCATCGAGCCCCACTCGGCGGTCGGCGGCTTCGCGCCGAGCCCGAGGAACGACAGGCCCGACAGCAGGAGGATGGCCGTGCCGATGTCGAGGCTCGCCAGGACGAGCACCGGGCCGACGATGTTGGGCGCGATGTCGCGGACGATGGAGCGCAGCGGCGAGAAGCCGAGCAGCTGTCCGGACACGACGTAGTTCGACGAGCGGAGGCCGAGCACGAGACCGCGGGTCAGCCGGGCGTAGGACGGCCACGACACGATCAGCGCCGCGAGCACCGCGTTCAGGAGCGACGCTCCGAGCGCGGCCGCGATCACCATCGCCAGGATGACCGTGGGGAACGCCATCACGAGGTCGGTGATGCGCATCGCGACCTCGTCGACCGCACGGCCGAGGAATCCGGCGACGGATCCGACGATCGCGCCGATCAGCACCGACATCACGACGAGCAGCAGGGCGAGCGGGATCGTGACCCGGGCACCCCAGATCACGCGCGAGAACACGTCCCGGCCGAGCGCGTCGGTCCCCATCAGCGTGCCCTCGCCGGGTGCCTGGAGGAGGGGCAGGTCCTGCGCGAGCGGATCGTGCGGGGCGATGACGGGGGCGAGCACGGCGATGAGGATCCAGAGCACGCCGACGGCGGCGCCGAGGAGTCCGAGCGGCGCCGACCAGCGGCCCAGGCGGGGGCGGCGCAGGCGGAGGCCGGGGGCGGCGACCGGGTCGAGCACTCCGGCACCGACGCCGTCGCGCGGACCGGCCGGAGCGCCGTCGCGCGGGTCGGACCGGGTGGTTCGCGGATCCGTCACGAGGCCAGCCTCACTCTCGGGTCGAGCACGCCGTACAGCAGGTCGACGATCAGGTTCACGAGCAGGTACATCACGCCGATGAGCAGGCCGACGCCCATGATGCCGCGCAGGTCGAGGTGCGACGCGGCCTGGTAGGCGTAGGAGCCGATCCCGGGCCAGCCGAAGACCGCCTCGACGAGCACGGTGCCGCTGAGCAGGCTGCCGAAGGCGAGGCCCACGACGGTGAGGATCGGGATGCTCGCCCCGCGCAGCACGTAGGAGAAGGTGACCGCGCGGTTCGGCAGCCCCTTCGCGCGGGCGGCCCGCACGTAGTCCTGGTCGAGGATCTCGAGCACCGCGGTGCGCACGAACCGGGTCAGCAGGCCCACCGTGTAGAGCGTCAGGACGAGCACGGGGAGGAAGAGGTGCGACGCCGCGTCGAGGAAGGTGTCGAGCTGGCCGGCGAGCAGGGCGTCGACCGTGTAGAGGCCCGTCACCGTCGGCGGCGTGGTGAAGTCGCTGCTCAGCCGGCCGGATCCCGGCGCGATCCGCAGCTGGAAGTAGAGGACGTAGTAGAGGACCAGCGCGAGCCAGAAGGTCGGCACGCTGAGGCCGGCCAGCGACACGACGCGCAGAACGTGGTCGGAGGCCCTGCCGCGTCGGTAGGCGGCGACGGTGCCGAACAGCACGCCGATGATCACGCTGAGCACGATGGCGCCGAAGGCGATCTCGAGGGTGGCCGGCAGCGCCTTCGCCAGGTCGGCGACCACCGGGTTGTGCGTGGTGGTGGAGACGCCGAGGTCCCCGTGAAGCAGGTTGCCGAGGTAGGTGAAGTACTGCACGACGAGCGGCTGGTCGAGACCGTACTGGGCGCGGAACTGCGCGACGATCTCCGGATCCTCCGCAGCGCGCTGGCCGAGGGCGGCCGCCACGGGGTCGCCCGGCACGAGGTTGGTCAGGATGAAGGTGACGAGGGTCACGCCCACCACCAGCAGCAGCGAGGTGAGCACGCGGCGGAGCGCGTAGCGGAGGAACGGGTGGGCCGCCCGGCCCCCGCGCTGACGCGGGGTCCGGACGGCCGTCGTGGTGGTGGACACGGGCTACTGCGCGGCGAGGGCCGCGATGTCGATGGTCCACACCGCGTTGTAGACGACACCCGAGACGTCCTTCGCCGCGGCGATGTTGTTGCCGGGCTGGAGCAGCGGGATGAAGGGGCCGTCGGCGTTCAGCGCGGTCTGCAGCTCCTCGAAGCGCGACTGGCGCTCGTCGTCGCTGCCGCCGGTGGCCGCGGCGTCGGCCAGCGCCGAGATCGCGGGGGCCGCACCGTCGGTCCAGCCGGAGCGGAGGCCCACGACGTCGCCCGGGGTGAAGACGAGGTAGTCGCTCGGGTCCGGGTAGTCCGGGCCCCAGTACCAGAGGCCCATGGTCTCGGTGCCGTTGCGGTAGGCGTCGAGCTCGGTGGCGACGGGGGCCGGGGCGAGCTCGACGGTGATGCCGGCGTCCTTCAGCTGCGACTGGATGCGCTGCGCGATGGTCGGGAAGTCGATGCCGTTCAGGCTGATGTCGCTCGGGAAGTCGAGCGTCACGGACTCGCCCGCGTAGCCGCTCTTCGCGAGGTCCGCCTTCGCGGCGTCGAGGTCCTGGGTGAGCGCGCCGCTCTCGGGCAGGGCGCCGAGCAGCATGCTCGGGATGACGCCGGACGCCTGGGCGGTGCCGTTGCCGGCGATCGAGACGAGGTCGTCGTAGTCGACGGCCTCCTTCACGGCCTTCACGAAGTCGGGGTTCGACGTGATCGCCGAGACGCTCGGGTTCTGGTTGAGCAGCAGGAAGATCACGTTCGCCGACGGGTCGCTGGTCACCGCGACCGAGTCGCCGAGCGCCTCCGCCTGAGTGCCCGAGAGGTCCAGCGCCACATCGGCGCTGCCGCCCTCGACATTGATCTTCTGGGTCGCACCCTCGACGTTCTGGATGACCACGCGGCCGTAGCCCGGGGCGTCGCCGTCGTAGTTCTCGTTCGCGGTCAGCACGACCTGCGAGGCGAGGTCGAGCGTGTCGAGCACGTACGGGCCGGAGCCGGCGGAGGTGGTGTTGAGGAACGTCTCGGCGGTGTCGGTCTCGTCGGTGGTGCCGCCGTTCTCCTTCACGACCTTCGAGTTCAGGATGCCGAGCGCCGGGTTCGCCAGGATCGCCGGCAGGGCGGGCGTGGGGTTCTCGGTGGTCAGCACCACCGTCGTGTCGTCCTTCTTCGTGACGGTGACGCCGTCGAGGAGGAACGAGGGGTTGCCCTTGAGGCCGATCACGCGCTGCAGCGAGAACACCACGTCGTCGGCGGTCATCGCGGTGCCGTCCGAGAAGGTGTGCTCGCCGTTCAGGGTGAGGGTGAAGGTCTTCGCGTCGTCGGCCTGCTCGAGGCTCGCGAGGCCGTCGACGACCTGCGAGACGTCGCCGCCCTCGAAGGTGAGGAGGGTCTCGTAGAGCGCCTTGTCGACCATCTGGCCGGTCGGCTCGTACATGCGGCCCGGGTCGGCGGTCTTGAGGTCGAACGCCTTGTTGATGGTGAGCGTCGCGCTGCTGCCGTCGGCGGTGTCGACGCGGCCCGAGGAGCAGCCCGCCACCAGAAGGGCGAGGGAGACCGCCGCAGCGGCGATCACCACTCGCGTCGGGGCGGAGCGCGGGGTGCGGGTGGAGCGGACAACCATGGAGGCCTCCTGGCGAGGGTTCGGCTGGACGTGTTGCGAAACGATGGCACATCGCGACGCACTCCGTTTCCAGAGGGCCGCTATCGTGGACGAACTGCCGCCCGCAGCGACGAAGGAGTGGATTATGTCGATCACCGATCCGGCCGCCGGTGCGGTCGCTGGACAAAGCGCGGGCGGGCTCGACGACCTCAATCTGCGCATCCTCGCCGTCCTGCGCGAGAACGGGCGCATCTCGATGTCCGCCCTGGCCGAGCGCGTGAACGTCTCGCGGGCGAGCGTCTACAACCGGGTCGAGCAGCTCACCGCATCCGGTGTCATCACCGGGTTCTCGGCCCTGGTCGATCCCGGCAAGGTGGGGCTCGATGTCTGCGCCCTGGTGTTCGTGACGGTGCATCCGCAGTCGTGGCACCGGTTCCGCGAGGGCATCCTCCAGATGCCCGACGTCGAGTACTGCTGCATCACGACCGGCGAGCACGACGCGATGCTCCTGGTCCGCTCGCTCGACATCGGCGGCGTGCACGACTTCGTCACCGGCGTGGTCGCGGCCCGGCCCGAGGTGAAGTCGGTGGTCTCGGTCGTCGTGCTCGACGAGGTGGTGCGCAAGGCCTACCTGCTGCCCTCCGACATCCCCGACCGCTCCGGATCGACGAACCGGCTCGGCATGACGCGGTTCACCACCGCGGGGAACGGCCGCGACGCGGCGCGCTGAGCGTCAGACCTCGACGCAGATGCTGACGTGGTCGTCGCCGTCGATCTCGAACTCCTCGACGAGCCGCAGCAGGCCCTCCCCGTCGAGCTCGACGCGGCTGCCGCCGGTGCCGCTGACCACGGTCCCGCCGTCGATCAGCTGGTGCACGAACGAGATCTGCAGGGCGTCGCCGGTGCGCGTGCCCACGAACCGGCCGAAGGTCACGGTGTCGCCGACGTAGTCGCCCCAGACCACTCCGTCGCGCTCGGAGTAGTGGAACCGCGACGGCGACTCCGGGTGGACCGCACTGTTGGTCGAGGAGGTCATCACGAACTCGCGGCCGTCGAGACTGGGGGCGGTGGTGGCGTCGTTCACGTCATGGAGTATGCCGGAGAGGTCGAGGTGTCCTGGCCGCACGCCGGTTTCGTCTCGTTCTTCGGGTCCGCGACCCCCGGGGCTGGACGAAAGCGCCGTCTGCGGGTCTCTCGACGGTCCATTCGTCTGCGATCCTCCGCCGCCCGTCCCGATCCACCGAGCGACTCCGGGATCGGACGGGCGATGTCTGCGGACAGGCGGCTGCGAGGCGTCCGGGGTTCCCTTGCCGCCTCGATACTCCATCGACTCGTCCGTGATCGGAAACTTTCCCGTACTCTCAGGACCCGTACGGGGAATGAACCGGGGGCTCATTCGCATCCGGTTCGAATTCGACATCTTGGGGGCGCAATGGATCCGCAGCAATTGGTGAACAGTGATCGCGCCGTGTGCGCCCACGCGAGGAGCGGCGGATGACCGGGTCGAGTGCGACCGGCGCCGTGGTGAAGCGCCCCGAGTCGCGGGAGTGGATCGACTTCGCCAAGGGCGTCGCGATCAGCCTCGTCGTGCTCTACCACTCGTCGTTGTTCCTCGGATTCTTCGACCTCGCGGGGTACGTCCCGAAGCTCCGGACCGTGCTCCTCTACTTCCCCATGCCCGTGTTCTTCTTCATCGCGGGCCTCACGGCCGCCCGGATGCTGACGTGGACGTTCGCCGAACTGTGGCGCCGCCGAGTTCTCGCGCTGGTGTACCTCTACCTGCTGTGGTCGTTCATCCGGGTCGTCTTCTACCTCATCGTCCCGTTCTCACGGTCGGAGGCGACCTCGCCGACGGACCCGCTCAACGTGCTGGTGCTCCCCATCCTGCCGTCGAGCAGCTACTGGTTCATCTGGGCTCTCGCGATCTTCAGCATCCTCGCCTGGCTGATCCGCAAGGTGCCCCGATGGATCCAGCTCTCGGTGGCCGGGCTGCTGGCCGTCGCGGCGACGACCACCGGCCTGCTGGACACCGACAACATCGGCTGGGACCGGGTGCTCCAGAACTTCATCTTCTTCCTCGTGGCGATGTTCATCCCCCGCACGTTCTACCGCTTCGCCGCTCGCGTGAAGCTCTGGCAGGCGCTCGCGCTCGCGGTGGCCTACCTCGGCATCATCGCGGTGATCGTCGCCTTCGACGCCAACCGCGTTCCGGGCGTCATCCTGATCGCCAGTTCGGTCGCGATCATCGCGGGCATCGCCGGCTCCCAGTACCTCGTCAAGGTCCGCGCACTGAAGATCTTCGTCACCATGGGGCAGCAGAGCTTCCAGATCTATCTCCTGCACCTCTTCGTGATCGCGGTCGTCGTCGCATTCGTCCCCCTGCTCGGCGAGACGAATGTCCCACCCCTTCCGGCGACGGTCTTCCCGGTCGCCCTGACGGTGTTCTCCCTCTGGGCGTCGCTGTTCATCTTCCAGTCGCTGCGGCGCTTCTCCTGGCTGTGGGTGAGCCCGTTCAGCACCGGCAAGTCCCAGAAGAAGCGCCTCGCCGCCAGGAATGCGAGATCAGCCGAGGTCCAGCCCACCGCGGTCGAGTCCGCAGCTCCTGTCGCCCCGGCCGATGAGCCCGCTGACGCGGGGACTGCGGGCAGACCGGAGAAGGACTGACCAGCGAGCACGCCCCGGGCGACTCCCCGGGCGGCCCTTCTGCAGGCCCGAGTCGTCTCGGGTGCTGGTGAGTCCGCGTCAGACCGGGCTGGCCCGCACTGCTCGGTCTCGGGCGAGCCGAGGGAGCAGTCGGACGAGGACGACCATGCCGACGAGTTCCACGAGGGTCTGCGTGACGACGACGACGGGCGCGAGCGACAGCGGTGCCGGGAGCGCGAGTGCGAGGGGCAGCACGACGAGCGAGTTGCGGGTCGCGCCGCTGAACACGAGGGCGCGCGTCGCGGTCACGTCGAGTCGGAAGACGCGTCCAGCACCCAGCCCCAGAGCGGTCATGACCACGAGGAATCCCGCGTAGAGCGGGACGAGGACGAGAAGCCGGCCGGCCGAGGCGCCCACGGCGCCGGCCTGGGGGGCGACGACGGTGAAGAGCGTGGCCGTCATGAGCGGCACCATGAGCCCGAGCATCGTGGACTCGACGATCCGGCCGGACACGTGTCGGCGCGCGAGTGCCTGCACCAGCCCGGCCGCGGACAACGGCACCACGATCAGCAGCAGGAACGCCCGCGCGAACGGACCGGCGTCGACCACCGCCACCCCCGCAGGACCGATGAAGAGCAGCAGATACACGGGGAGGAGGAGGATCTGCGCGAGCATCAGCAGCGGTGCGGCGGCGAGCAGTCGGTCGGACGCCCCTCCGGCGAGCCCGGCGAACACGATCACGTAGTCGATGCACGGCGTCAGGAGCACCAGGAGGACCCCGAACAGCAGCACCGGAGTGTCGGCGACGAATCGGGACAGCCCGTAGGCGACGAGCGGCACGACGACGAAGTTCAGCACCCCGACCGCGGCGAGGAAGCGGCCGTCGCGCAGAGATCGTCCGATCGCGGCGAACGGGACCCCGAGGAACGTGGCGAACAGCAGCAGCGCGAGCACCGGTTCGATCGCGACCTCGAGGTGGTGCGCGGCGGGCAGCAGCAGTCCGAGAGCGGCGCCGGCGGCGATCGCGGCGAGGTAGAGCGGGATCTGGCGGCGCTCGAGCCAGGCGACGAGCGCTCTCACGACAGCAGGTCGGCGAGAAGGAGGGGCACGGGTGCAACGGTAGAGGTCCGAACCGCTTGAGGGTCGCTGCTCTGCCGCTCGTCGCGGCGGAGGGGCTTCTCCCTCGACCCCGCCCCGGTGAACGGACCGGGTCGAGACCTTCGACGATGCGGCACAGCCGGGGATCCGCTCCCGCACGGTCCTCCCCCGTGGGACGCGCGCCCAGGACAAAACGCCGTCGACAGCTCTTTCCCGAGTCACTCGCGGTCCTCCTCATAAGCTTTCGCAACTTCTGGTGCAGAGGTGTCGGAAAGATACGAACGCATCATGTCGCATCAGGCGCGAAAGGCTCGAAGAGCTCAGAGGTATTGAGGCCTCGGCCAGTTAATGCTTTAATCCACATCGAACCGGTTCGATGATTTATGCAGCACTGTGCGGACAGGTTCGACCAATCGCTCGATCAATGGAGATACAGCAGATGAACAGATCCATCGCTCTACGCGAGACGCCTCCCACGGATGCCGACCGGCGACAGCGCCGTCGGATCCGCGGGCGTCGTGTCCTCGCAGCAGTCGTCTCAGCGGCGGTCGTCGCAGCGGGGAGCGTCCTCGCCGTGGGCGCTCCCGCGGAAGCGGCACCCGGAGCCGCAGCCACGCTCGTCGTGGAGGCCGACCAGCCCTTCCGCCCCGTCACTCACATGGCCAGCGGGTCCCTGTACGGACTGGCGAGCGCCGGCGTCCCGTCCCTCGACAAGATCCTCCCCATCAAGCCGCACACCTTCGTGCAGAAGCCCGAGGGGGGCACCCAGCAGCCGACCGGTGACGCCCTGTCGGTCGCCGACACCGCGAAGTCGGCCGGTGCGGGCGTCGTCGTCCGCCTGGTGGACTACCTGCCCGGCTGGCCCTATCGATACGACAAGGCCTCCTGGCTCCCGGCCGTCGAGAAGATGGTCGAGGACACGCAGGCATCCGGCAAGACGAACATCGTCGCCTATGCCATCTGGAACGAGCCCGACATCACCTGGCAGGCGTCGAACGGCTCCTTCTTCGATCTCTGGACCGAGACCCACCGTCTGATCCGCACCCTCGACCCCGAGATGCCGATCCAGGGCCCCGCCTACTCCGACAACATCACGAACATGCGCGCGTTCTACGAGCACGCGAAGGCGACCGACACCCTCCCGGACGTCCTCGAGTGGCACGAGCTGATCCGCTCCTCGAAGATCAAGGGCGACGTCGAGAAGGTCCGGGCGATCCTCGACGACCTCGACCTCCCCGAGCCGCCCATCGACATCACCGAGTACGCGGCACCCGCCGAGGTCGGCCTGTCCGGCCCGCTGGTCGGATACATCGCGAAGCTCGAGCGCTACGGGATCACCCGCGCCGAGCTCCCGTTCTGGAACCAGTCGGGCGCCCTGGGCGACCTCCTCACCGGACGGAACGGCGACCCCAACGGCGCGTACTGGCTCTACACCTGGTACGCCCAGATGAGCGGCCAGATGGTGACCACCACGCCGCCGTCGAACGAGAGCCCGCTCGACGGCGCCGCCTCCGTCAGCGACGAGGGCGACGAAGTGCGCGTCATCGCCGGTGGCAACACCGGAGCCACGTCCATCAAGGTCAACGGGCTCGACGAGCTGTCGCTCGGCTCGAAGGTCGACGTCCAGGTGGACTTCACCGCCTCCTACGGCCGCACGGTGAAGACCGACGGCCCGGTCACCATCTCGAACACGACCTACGAGGTCGCCAGCGACGGATCGATCACGGTGCCCATCGTGATGAACCCGACCTACGGCTACCAGGTGATCGTCACCCCGGAGAAGAGCCCGACCAGCCTGGCGGGCGACTACACCGTGGACAACGCGAACTCCGGTCTGCAGCTCGCCACGCAGGGCGGCGCGACCGCGAACGGGACGCCGGTCGTCCAGGCCGACTCCGCGACCTCGACCGGACAGGCGTGGAGGATCACGGCAGCGGGCCAGGGCCTCTACCGCGTCATCCACACGCCCAGCGGACGCGCCCTGACCATCGCCGGCGCCGCGACGTCCAACGGAGCAGCCGCGGTGATCGCCGACGCGAACGGCGGAGACGAGCAGCTCTGGCAGCTCATCCCCGACGGGAAGGGGAAGGTCCGCCTCGCGAACTACGCGACGGGCAAGACGCTCGGGGTCCTCAACCTGAGCAAGGACGCGGGCGCTGCGGTCATCCAGTGGTCCGACGGCGCACCGACCTCCAACTGCCAGGTCAGCGGAGCCCGCCAGCCGGGCAGGTTCGGCACGGCACTGGACTTCTGCAAGACGGCGTCGTACGGGTCGCTCCCCAGCGGAATCGTCAGCGGACTCACCGGCGACTGGTCGGTCTCGACCTGGATCAAGCCGGCGTCGCTGACGAACTACTCCCGCGTCTTCGACTTCGGCACGGGCCAGAACGTCAACATGTTCCTCACTCTCAACGCCGGGGGTGCCGGACCGCGGTTCGCCATCACGAACACCGGCGCCGGAGGCGAGCAGCGACTGACCTACGGCGGTCAGAACTTCCCGCTCAACCAGTGGTCGAACGTGGTCGTCACCGTCTCGGGCACGCAGGGCACGATGTACCTCAACGGCACGGTCGTCGCCACGAACCCGAACATGACGGTGAAGCCGTCGGCTCTCGGGAACACCAACCGGAACTACCTGGGCAAGTCGCAGTACGGGGACCCGGCCTACGACGGCGCGATCGACGACTTCGCCGTCTACGACCGGGCGCTGTCCGCGGCCGACGTGGCCGCTCTGGCCGGCGGCCGGGCGGCGGCGGGCACCGTCGCGCAGTACGCGTTCGACGAGGCGTCCGGAGCCGCGCTCCAGGACTCCTCGGGGAACAACCGGAACGGGACCATCGTGCTCGGAACCGACGGGGCCACCACCAGCACCGCGACCGACGCCCAGACCGCCGACCGGTTCTGGACGCTCACGCCGGTCGCCGTCGCCGACACGACCAAGCCGGCGGTCACGCTGGTGTCGCCCACCACGGCGGGCCCCTTCTCCGCACTGGCCGTCCAGGTCGACGCGACGGACGACCTCGGACTGAAGCGCATCGTGGCCAACATCTACAAGGACGGCAAGCTCGTCAAGAGCACGCAGTCCCCGGTCGCCGGTGGAGCGAGGACCGGATCGCACTCGGCCACGGTGCAGCTGCCCGACGGGAACTACACCGTCAAGTACAACGCGGAGGATCTCGCGGGCAACATCGCGCCCACGAAGACCTTCGCGGTGACGCTGGACAGCACGGCGCCGACGGCCACGGTCAAGACCGAGCCCTCCTTCACCACCGGTGAGAAGGGCGTCTACGACCAGGTGAGCTTCAAGCTGTACGACGCGGGCAGGATCGACAGGGCGGTCATCAACGGTCGCGTGAAGGATCTCACCGACAACGCGTGGTCAGACGTGAACTTCATCAAGCCGGGCGTCTTCGGCGCGGTCGAGGGTGCCAACACCATGGTCGTCCACGACGTCGCCGGGAACACCACCACCGTCCAGTTCACCCTGAACTGACCCGGACCTCGAGGCGCCCCGTATCCGTACAGGGCGCCTCGAGCGTGTGCGGGGCATGCCACGGCAGGCTGGGCGCAGTTGGGGCGCCCCCCACCCGGACCGGCAGCGGCCCCTGGATGCAGGAGCATGAGGTGCGACCGCCGCGTGCTCTCCTGCACCTGAGCGGAGAGCCTGCAGCAGTCCGACCGGTCCTCGCCGTCCGACAGCCTCCGAGGAGAACGACAGTGGCCACCATCGCAGACGTCGCCCGCGAAGCGGGCGTCTCCCGCAGCACCGCGTCCTACGCGTTCTCGGGCAACCGCCCGATCTCGGCCGAAGTGCGCCGGCGAGTGCTCGCCGCGGCTCGTCGCCTGGAGTTCACGCCCAACGCGGGCGCGCGATCGCTGGCGACCTCGCAGACCCGGGTCATCGGCCTGCTGGCGCAGTTCCTCGAGGACGAGTTCGCCCCCGCGATGCTGCAGTACACCCTCGGCGTCTCGAACATGGCCCGCGAGCTCGGATACGACATCCTGTTGGTCACCGACGCGGACGGCACGAGCGCACTGCGACGCATCAGCGATTCCCGCATGGTCGACGGGATCGTCCTGCTCAACGTCGCCGTGGACGATCCGCGGCTGGACATCCTGCGCAACGCCCGGCAGCCGGGCGCCCTCGTCGGCCTGCCGAGGGACTGCTCCGGCGTCGACGTCTTCGACCTCGACTTCGAGGAGACCGGTCGCGCGATGATCGAGCACTTCCACGCCCTCGGGCATCGGGAGCTCGTGCTCGTGTCCCCGCCACAGCACGTCGTCGATCGCGGCGGCGCCTACGTCTGGCGCCTGCAGGACGCCGCTCTCCAGGCCGCCGACGCCCACGGCATCCGACTGCACACGTCGTTCGCGCCCTCCACCCAGCCGGACGTCGGCCGGGCGCTCGGAGATCTGCTCGACGCGCACCCGCGGGCGACGGGCCTGCTCGTCAACAACGAGGCGGCCGCAGCGGCACTTCCGAGCGTTCTGGGAGCGCGGAGCACGAGGAGCCCGGAGGACGTCTCGGTGCTCGGCCGGTTCTCGGAGGAGTTCGCGCGCACCTTCTCGCTCCCCTACTCCTTCGTGGAGAGCGCACCCGACCGGCTCGGGAGCATGGCGGTGCGTCAGCTCGTCCGCCGGATCGAAGGCGCGACCGACACCGAGGAGGCGTACGTCGTGCGCCTCCTCGGCCCTGAGATCGTCGAACGCGGCAGTACGGCGCCTCCGCGTCCGACTCCCGCGGCCTGAGCGGACGACCTCGCCCGGGCGCCCTCTCCCTCCACCCGGGACCACGACCACGAGGCGTCGGCAGCGGACCGCAGGAGGGCGTCGGGACCCCGGAGTCCGGCAGCAGTCGCGACCAGCGAGAGCATCAGCCGCGGATTCAGAGGTCGTCGAGAACCTCCCGAAGGATGCGGGTCAGCGCTGTCGTCCTCTCGTGGTTGGTGGCCGATCCGAACGTGTAGTGGGGCATCCTCCTCACGAACGACCGGGCGTCGGGTCCGAGAGCCTTCTCCAGTGCTTCGGCGATCCGGGTGTCCGGTCCTGTGCCCGACAGCCATTCGAACGCGGCGTCGCCCATGCCGACCACCACCGGCGTCCGGCCGTCGGCTCCTTCGCGACAGGTGGTCAGCTCCCAGGTCAGCAGCTCGGCGCAGCGTTCGACGTGGTCCCTGCCCGCCTGCTGCTCGTCGCGCAGAGTCGTCCGAAGAGCCCCCGCGTCACGGGTCGGAACCAGTTTGAAGACGTCCGACATGTAGGCGACAGGCGCACTCGAGTCGAGGACCTCGTCGTAGGCGGCGCGCACACTGTTCCGGAGTGCGCCGTCGCCCCGATGACCGGGCGAATGGAAGGTCTGCCAGAACGTCGGGTCGGAGGGAGGGTTCTTCCCGCCCCAGTTGATCGCGAACAGCACGACGGATGTCGTCATGGGCTGCAGCTCGACGAACTCCTCGGGACTGCTCGCCGTGACGGGGCCGGCCAGGTCACCGCGCTCGCCCCACCTCGCCCAGGACGTCGCGTGCCCGAGCTTCCAGCCCCCTCCCTCGACATCGGGATGGCTGATGTCCTCGTCACGCAGGGCCTGGTACGTGGCGTAATCGACAGGCGGGAAGCTCATAGCGGTCCTCTCGGGGCTGCAGGGCCCTGCCTCGGTGGCAGGAGGAGGGCGTGAGACCGGGCGTCTCGATCCAGAGGCTATCGAGACAGTGGTCTTCTCCGTCCCTCGTTCTCGAGTCCCTCCGGAGCGTCGTGCCGACCTCCGATCGGCGGAACGGTCGACGGCCTTCCGGCACCACGAGCACGGGCCGGGCGGACGACAGGTCTCGCTCGACGCAGCGGCTCGCGCCCCGCCGTCGCGATCGCCACCGCCCGCTGGACCAGTACCCTGTCGCCTCGCACCGCGTGGACCATCACCACCGCGACCGCCGCCGCGGGAACTCTGGGCCTGGCGCTCGCCGCCGACACTCCGTCCGCCCTCGCGGCCTGCCTGCTCTTCGGATGGGGATGCACCGCCGCCACCGGGTCGCTCATCGCCTGGACCGCCGCTCTCGACTCGGACCGCGCGGCGACCGGCACGGCCCTGCTCTTCGTGGTGCTGATCGCCGGACAGGCCGTGGGCGCAGTGGGGCTCGGAGCGCTGCTCGACGGGCTGGGCACGATGGTCGCCTTCGCCGCCGCTGCTGTCGTGACGGCAGCCGCCGGAATCACCCGCCGCCAGAAGTCGCCGAATGATCGGCTGTCGGCACGGTCGTCCGGTTCGTAGTGTCGGACGTATGGATCCGCGACCGCTTCCCGCCGTCGGCGCCCCGGCCACCCGTGCGCTCGAGGACGCGGGCGTGCACGATGTGGACGACGTGAGGCGGGTGGGCCTCGACCGTCTCGCAACCCTCCACGGAGTCGGGCCGAAGGCGCTCCGGCTCCTCCAGCAGGCCCTCGACGCGGACGATCCCGCTCCGTAGCGATCCCTTCCCTGCACGGTCGCCTCGACCCAGAATGGTCGGAGGCTCGGCGTGCCGGTTCCCGGGGGCGATCCGACCGCGGAGGCGGCCGCCGGGGGAACGGTGGTCGGATGAACCAGGAGGCGCGATGAAGATCATGCTCGTGATGCGGTCGGACGGCAGCTACGCCGGGGGCGATGCGCCCGAGGACTACGCGGCCTGGGCGGACTACGACGCGTCGCTGAAGGCGGACGGCGTCCTCGTCGACTCCGGACGCTTCGCCGACGCCTCCGGGGACGTCTCCGTCGAGACGGATCTGACCGCGGCGCGAAGAGAAGGCGGCACTCCGGCCCCTTCCCGAGCGGAGGAGCGGTCAGCCCTCGTCGGCTACTACCTGCTCGACTGCCCGACCCGGGACGACGCCGTGCGGTACGCCCGACGCGCCCCCCTCTACGGCTCGGTCGAGGTGCACGAGCAGGCGCAGTACTGAGCCGCAGTCGCCGGTCGGGCGGCTGTCCCCGTCACCGCCGCGCGGGACCGACCGCTTCACCCGAGGGATGCGAATCGGGCGTCCGGGATCGGGGCGGCGGGAGGGAAGTGGTGTACCGTCATCGCCTGACCGATTCTCATCGGAGTGGTCGACCCGTCTCACCGGCGGTGTCGATCCGGGGCTGAAAACCTCCGGCGTCCTCGAAGCCCGGAGGTCCTCCCATGTCAGTGTCCCCACGAAGTACCACCGTCGACGGTGACGCGTCTCCCTTCGTCGTCGTGGTCAGCGCAGAAGCGCACCCGAGCGGCGCGGCTTCGGAACGGTCCGATCCGGCCACCTCGCCGGCAGCGCTCGCACGTCCGAGGACGGGGTACGGCGGAGCGATCCGGCTGGCGCAGGGCCGCGTGCTCGGCCCGCCCTCCTTCCCCGGCACCGAGCTCCTCTTAGGGCTGCTCTTCTGGCGCAGCCGCCGCGACGCCGAGGATTTCGCGGCGGAACTGAGCCGCACTGAATCGTCGTGGGTCGTGGACGAGGGGATCTACCGGTTCACCACCTCGGCGACGGCGAGCCCGGACGACGCGACTCCCGTCGATCCGGTGCGCGCTGCCCCGACGGCGGCCCACGAGATCATCCGACTGGCGCCCGTCGCGGGCAAGCAGGCATGGATGGCCGAGTACAACGAGAGCGAGACGCGCGGTCACATCAGAACGCTCGAGGGCTTCGTCTCGACGAGCTTCTTCCGCGACCTCCGGAGCGATCGGATCATCGAGTACGTGCAGTGGCGCTCGGCCGACGACCTGACAGCGGCGTTCGGGGACGAGCGCTTCGCCGAGCACTTGAGCGTGAACAGCCATTACTCCGACGGCGAGGCCTTCCTCTTCGGAGAACGGTCGACCGATGCGGCACCCGCCGATGAACCGCCCGACGGCTCGTCCACCCCCTCCGGGACCGACGGTCCTGCCGCCGCTCAGAGCCCCGAGGCCCGACCGTGACTCGACTCGAGACCGTTCACGAGATCCTCGGGCCCTGGTCGTTGGCCACCACCCAGCGGTTCTGGGAGGGCTTCACCCCGAACCGGCTCGCGTCGCAGCCGCAGGCCGCGGGCATCCGCTCCGCCCTCCTCTGCGATGCCGACTGGCAGCGAGTGGACGTCGCGGTCACCCAGGACGGGCCGTCCGCCCGCATCGTGGTCGAGGGCCCGGGCGACCTGGACGCCGCGACCGAGCAGGTCCGTCGGCTGCTGTCCATCGACATCGACGGGCGCAGCTGGCCCGACGTCGCGGCGCGCGACGAGGTCATCGCGGACGTGCAGGCTCGGCTCCCCGGGTTCCGGCCGTGCGGCTTCTTCTCGCCCTACGAGGCGGCGGTCTGGACGGTCCTGTCGCGTCGGCTGCAGATCCGGCAGGCGGCGGCGGTCAGGACGCGTCTCGCGCAGCAGCTCGGTGATGACGGAGCCTTCCCGTCCCCGGCCGTCCTGCGTGCGGCGTCCCTCGACCTGCCCGACCGCAAGGCGGAGTACCTGCAGGCGATCGCCGAGGCCGCCCTCGACGGACAGCTCTCCGGCTCCCACCTGCGCTCGCTCCAGCCGGCCGAGGCCTTCGTCCAGGTGCAGAGCATCCTGGGGATGGGGCCGTTCTCGGCCGAGCTCGTCGTGATCCGCGGCGCGAACTTCCCCGACGTCCTGCCGCGCAACGAGGGCAGGCTGAGCGACGAAGTCGCGAAGCGCTACGGCGACGACCGGTCGATCGACGAGATCTCCGAGACGTGGACGCCGTTCCGCTCCTGGGCGGCGGTGCACCTGCGCGCGCTCGCGGAGTAGACGGGCGACTCCCAGGGGCGGCCCACCGTCAGGACGGCTCCTCCCGCAGGCGCCCCGCGGCGGCCGCTGCCGCGGAGATCTCTCCGCAGTGAGTCCGGCGACGGACGCCACCCCGAAGGCCCGGGCGGATGATGGTCGGGTGAACCGCACCGATCGTCTCTACGGGCTCGTCGAGGAGTTGCGGGCGGTCTCGCCCCGGCCGCGGAGCGCGCGCCGTCTCGCCGAGCGGTTCGAGGTGTCGGTGCGGACCATCGAGCGGGACCTGTCCGCGCTGCAGCAGGCGGGTCTGCCGATCTGGGCGGAGCCCGGCCGCACGGGCGGCTACGTCATCGACGCGTCCGCGACCCTCGGGCCGGCCGGATTCACGGTGGAGGAGGCCGTCGCCGTGCTGATCGGCCTCAGCGCGCTGCAGCGCAGTCCGTTCCGGCAGGCAGCCAGGACCGCTGCCCGGAAGACGCTCGCGGTCCTGCCGGACGACGTGGCCGCCCGCGCCGGCGCGGTCGCCTCCCGGGTGCACTTCCTCGAGAGCGAGGAGGAGGCGGTCGTCCCGGCGGAGTTCGCGACGGCCCTCCGAGCGGATCGTGTCGTCCGGCTCCGCTACCGCGACAGCAGCGGCGCGGAATCGGTCCGCGACGTCGAACCGCTCGGCTCGATCGGGAAGGAGGAGCACTGGTACCTGATCGCGTGGTGCCGGCTGCGGGAGGGGGTCAGGGCGTTCCGCGGCGACCGGATGCTGTCGGTCGAGGTGACCGACGAGCGGTCTCCGCAGCGCACCCTGCGAGCCGAGGACCTCGCGCTCCAGTACGGACGGCTGCGGTCCGTCGTCGACGACTGACCTGCTCCGGGGACGGCCGCCGCGGACCTCGCGGAGTCGCGGACGATCTGCGGAAACACCGACAGGACGGTGTCGCGACGACCGGCGAGCCTGGTGCCATCACCTCATCCCGGCCCTGAAGGAGCCCCATGTCGTTCACCTCCCTCCGCATTGTCACCGACGACCTCGACGGCCTCGTCGCCTTCTACGAGCAGGTCGTCGGCCGACCGGCCGAGCGCCCGGCGCCGGTCTTCGCGCAGTTCACGGGAGCGGGTGCGACCCTCGCGATCGCCCGCACCTCGACGGTCGCGATGCTCGACGGCGCCGTCGTCCCCGCGTCGAACCGCTCCGTCCTGCTCGAGTTCGAGGTGGCCGACGTCGACCGCGCCTTCGCCGAGCTCGCACCCCGGAGCGAGGACGTGGTGCTCCCGCCGAGCACCATGCCGTGGGGCAACCGCTCCGCCCTCGTCCGCGACCCGGACGGGAACGTCGTCAATCTGTTCAGCAGGCCCGCCGGCTGATCGGGCGCACTCCGTCGGTCCGAGCACGCCCATGCCTGGCCGGTGGGACCCGCCGGGGATCGCGGAGACCACCGGGGATCCTCTCTCGCGACGCGATCCTCCCGAGCGGGCGTGGCGTCGGGCCGAGCGCGACCGGTCTGCGGTTCGCAGGCGGGAGCACGGCGACTCCGTCCAGCGTGACGTCCCGACCGCACTCCGACCGGCGAGACGGCCACCCGCCGCCGGTGTCCTCGGCGGTACCCTCGCGGCATGACCTTCGTGAACGTCGGCTTCCTCGGGGCCGTGCCCGGCAGACGCGACGAGCTCGTCGCCGTCCTCACCGAGCACAACGACGACCTCGTCGACGCCGGCTGCCTGCTCTACGAGGTCGGGGTCGACGACGAGCAGCCCGACACCGTCTTCGTCGTCGAGCTGTGGGAGAGCGCCGAGGCGCATCGGGCCTCCCTCGCCCTCCCCCGGGTCCAGGCCGCGATCGCGACGGCGCGCCCGCTGCTCAGCGGCGCCTTCGGCGGCTACCGCTTCGACGCAGCAGGCTCTCCCCTCCGGAGCTGACTCGCGCCGAAGGCCTGCCGGCCGTCGGCACAGGCCGACCTGGAGTGAGCGGGCCGTCCGTCAATGGAAGGCCTCTTCCTCTCCCGCCACCCCGACACCTCGAAGCGGAGCACCGTGATCAGCACGTTCCTCGTCGACCACGCCGCGCTCGTCCCGATCGCCTTCTGGATCGCGGTCGCGGTGGTCACGGCGATCGCCTGGCTGCTGCACCGGCGCGGCGCGGAAAGGTCTCTTCTCGTCCTCGCCGCGCTCGCCTTCGTCGTGGGGATCGCGCTGACCGTGTATCCGCCCGACGGGACGCCGCGGGTCTTCTGCGCCGTGCAGTTCTCGGTGCCGTTCGACGGCATCGACACCCTCGCGAACATCGCGCTCCCGCTCCCCGGGGCCCTGCTGCTCGCGGTCGCGGTCGGCCGGCCCCTGCTCGTCGCCGCCGCCGTCTCCGGCCTGTCCGCCCTGATCGAGCTGGTCCAGGCGGGCGTTCCGGCGATCGGCCGCTCCTGCGACACGAACGACTGGTTCATGAACACCATCGGCGCACTCCTCGCCGCGTTCCTCGCGGCCCTGATCCTCAGAGGGGAGAAGCGGCGCGGGCGTCGGCGAATGGTCCGCTGACACCGCCTGTCACGTCGCCCTGCTCTCGGCCGGGTGTCTCGGCGGCCGACATCAGCACGGGTCCGTCGATCCACGTTCCTGTGACGCGGACCTGCTCAGAGGACGGCCGACGCCACGGGTGCCGTCTCGGCGACGCCGAGGACGACCGGGCGTCACCGGGTGCCGCGGTCGCGTCTGTCGACCGCCCCAGGAGCTGTCAAGTCTCTCCCCCGTCGGCCTCGGCGCTGCGCACGCTGGGGGGCATGAAGCATCTCCTCTTCGCGAACAAGACGATGCTGGTCGGAGACGACGCGGCGGACGCTCTGGTCGAGTACGGCGTCGCCCTCGCCGCGAGCAGCACAGCGGACCGTGTGGAGTACACCGGCATCGGCGGCGACGGCGGCACCGTGCAGGCGGTGTTCCTGCTCAACGCCGGCGCCGCCCTGGTCGCCGAGACCACTCCCTCCGATCTCCCGGAGCCGGACAACACGGCCGAGGTCGCCCGCATCCGCGAACGCACCAGGACGCTCACGGGAGTGTTCCCCGTGCAGCCGAGCGAGGACGACATCACCTTCGACGTCGAGCTCGAGCACGAGCACGGCTTCGGACACTGACCGGCCCGCCCATGCCCTCCCTCCACGCCCCCTGGCCGACGCTCTGACCGGGGACACGGACGACGCCGAGGTCCGTCGCTGGGCGGCGTCCCGCGCCCCGCTCACGCCGGGGACGATCGCCGTGCTGCAGGCCGTCGGCTTCATCAGCGCAGCGCAGCGGGTCCCCGCCGACACGGCCCTCGCTCTCCTGCTGACGGCGGCGGAGCACGACCGGCGCGATCCGCCCGACGTGGCTCGCGATGTCCTCGCGCGCCGCCATCCCCTGGCCGATCCCGGTGACGATCGCGGCGCGTCGGTGACCCCGTGATCACTGCCCTTCCAGAGCCGTGGTCGGTCCGCCGCCGGGGGCGCTGTCTCCCGAGTCCGCGACGTGAAGCGCACCGCGCGCCGCCCGCCCCGCCCGCTGGATGCGCGCCCGCACCAGCCGCTGCAGCAGCGCGGGGTAGAGCTGAACGGCGATCGTCGACCCGAGCAGCCAGGCCGCGCCGCCCGTCGCACCCGTGACTGTCGCGGCGAGGGCGAGCGCGACTCCGACGGCCGTGCACGCGACGTGCACCGCCTCGGAGCGGCGGGTGTGCTGATCGAGAGCGGCCAGCCCCGCGCGCGTGCCGTCGAAGCCGCGCTCGCGGGTGACGAGGCGGTTCCACCCGACGACGTCGAGCAGCCGACCGAAGACGCCGACCCCGAGCGCCCGCAGCACCGTCGGCTCACGGCGGCCCACGTCGAACCAGGACTGCTCGAGCGGACGGGTGCGCGCACCGAAGGTCAGGGCCGCCCAGCTGGTGAGGACCATCTGCGCGACCGCGGCGAAGACCGGATGCGAGGGTCCGATCGCGGTCCAGCCGGCCGCGAGGAGGGCGGCCGCGAGGACGGTGGGAACGAGGGTCCGGATCATCTCCGCTCCCTCCTGCTCGTGCTGCGGTGCTCGAGGCCAGTCCAGCAGATCCGCGGCATCCGTGCGCCGCATCCTCCTCCGGTCGCCCCGCACCGGGCATCCACCGCCGTCTCGGCAGCGCTTCCTTGACACCGCCGCCGGCCGGTCATCATCATGCAGTCACGACCGGCGGCGGCGCGCCACCGGCGTCCCGACAGGAACGGTGCACCGATGCCCACCATGCTCTTCGTCAACCTGGCCGTCGCCGATCTCGCCCGTGCGAGGGCCTTCTACGAGTCGCTCGGCTACTCGATCAACGAGGGCTTCAGCGACGAGAACGCCGTCAGCGTGGTGATCAGCGACACGATCACCGCGATGCTGCTCACGCGGGAGTTCTTCGCCGAGTTCACCAGCAAGCCGATCATCGACGCCACCACCTCGACCGAGGTGCAGCTCGCCCTCAGCGCCGACAGCAGGGAGGAGGTCGACACCCTCCACGGCAGGGCCCTCGCCGCGGGCGCGACCCCGGTCGGAGAGCAGGACCACGGGTTCATGTACTCCAAGAGCTTCGACGATCTCGACGGCCACCACTGGGACTTCGTCTGGATGGACCCGGCGGCCGCGGCGGGCGGTGCGCCGGAGCTGTCCGTCGAGGAGATCCGGGCGAACACGACGCACAGCTGAGGCACGATCCGCGGACTCCGAGCGGTCGACCTCCACGACCCGCGACGGCGCCCTCGCAGTCACACTCCGTCACGATCCGGCGCACACTCCCCTCGGCCTGACAGGCTCCCGGCATCCGCCTTCCGGGCGTCTGGACAGGAGCACACCGTGACGATCACTGCACCGGCGACCACCGCGACCACTGCTGCGGCGACCACCGCGACCATGACCTCCGCGCCCGCATCCCGCGCCTCCGCGGCGGCCGGCTTCTCCACGCGCCAGGTGCACGCCGGTGCCGCGCCCGACGGCGCCCACGGAGCGCGCGTCACGCCCGTGCACCTCAGCGCCGGCTTCGTGTTCGACAGCTTCGAGCACGCCCGCGAGCGGTTCGCCGGCGAGGACGAGGGCTACCTCTACACCCGCAACGGGAACCCGACCACCGAGGAGGTCGAGCGTCGGCTCGCCGATCTCGAGGGCGGCGCCGAGGCGATCCTGGTGGCGAGCGGCCAGGCGGCCACCGCCTCCGCTCTCCTGGGGATCCTGCAGGCCGGCGACCGGGTGCTCTCGTCGCGCCGCTTGTACGAGGGCAACCGGGGGCTGCTGGTGCAGAACTTCGGTCGGCTCGGGATCGGCGTGGACTTCGTCGACGACGCGTCGGACCTCGGCGAGTGGGAGCGGCGGATCGGGCCCGACACCCGGGTCCTCTTCGGCGAGCCGATCCCGAACCCGAAGAACAATCTGCTGGACCTCCCGGCGCTGGCCGCGATCGCGCACCGGCACGGGCTCCCGTTCGTGGTCGACAACACGCTCGCGACCCCGTACCTCCTCCGCCCGATCGAGCACGGGGCCGACGTGGTCGTGCACTCGACCAGCAAGTTCCTCGCCGGGCACGGCTCCGCCCTCGGCGGCGTGATTGTCGACGCCGGCACGTTCGACTGGGCGGCGCGCCCCGCGCTCTTCCCGCACCTCAACCAGGAGGAGCGGTCCTTCGGCGGCCGCAGCTGGACCGAGCAGCACGGCCGGCGCGCCTTCGTCTCGTACACGCGGGACATCGTGGTCTCCCGCCTCGGACCGACGCCGTCACCGCTGAACTCCTTCCTGCTGCGGCAGGGCGTCGAGACGCTGTCGCTCCGGGTCGAGCGGCACTCGGCGAACGCCCTCGCCGTCGCCCGCTTCCTCGAGGAGCGGCCCGAGGTCGTGTCGGTCGACTACTCCGGCCTGGAGTCGAGCCCGTCGTTCGCCCTCGCGCAGCGCCTGCTCCCCCGCGGGCAGGGCTCCGTCTTCTCCTTCACCGTGGCCGGAGGCGAGGCGGGCGCGGCCGCCTTCATCGACGCCGTCGAGCTGTTCAGCCACATGACCCACCTCGGCGACGTGCGCTCGCTGGTGCTGCATCCCGCGTCGACCACCCACGCCGGACGCACCCCCGCCGAGCGCGCCGCCGCCGGGATCCACCCCGGGCTCCTCCGGCTGTCGATCGGGATCGAGGACGTCGACGACCTCCTCCGCGACCTCGAGCGCGGGCTCGCCGCGGTGCGCGCACGCGCCCTCCCCGCGCTCGCGGAGGTGTGAGCGTGGCGCGCCGTCAGCACTTCGGCTGGTTCTTCTCCCGGGGCTTCGGACCGCAGGGATGGGGGCACCCCTACCGGGAGTGGAACCACGACTGGACGAAGCCCGGCCTCTACCAGCAGTCGGCCCGCGAGCTGGAGCAGGCCGGCTTCGAGCTGATCGTGATGGAGGACGCCGTCTCGCTCGGCTCCCCGGAGACGCTCGACCTGCGGGTGCGGGGAGCGTACGGCGGGCCGAAGCACGATCCGCTCCTCCTGGCGCCGTACCTGTTCGCGGCGACCGAGCGGATCGGGCTGGCCCCGACGATCAACGCCGGCATCACGCCCCCGTACCTCGCCGCCCGGCAGGCGGCGACGCTGCAGCACCTCAGCTCCGACCGCTTCGGGATCAACCTCGTCACCGACGTCGGCAGCGCCCGCCACGTGGGCCTGGAGCCGCTGTCGCACGACGCGGCCTACGACCGGGCCGACGAGTGGATGGCGGTCGTCCGCCGGCTCTGGCACAGCTGGGGCGAGGGCGCGCTGGTCGCCGACCCCGAGTCGGGCCGCTACGCCGACGGCACCCGGATCGACGCGTTCCGCCACCGCGGGGAGCACTTCCGCGTGGACGGACCCCTGAACGCCGTCCCCTTCGCGAACGGCGACCCGATCGTCGTCTCCCCAGGCGGCTCCCCCCGCGGCCTGGCCTTCGCCGGCACGCAGTCGGACGTGCAGCTCGCGCTCGCCCCTCTGGAGGCCCGGGCGGTCCGCGACTACCGGGCGCGCGTGCTCGCCGCGGCCGAGCAGCACGGGCGGACCGCGGACGACCTCCGCGTGCTCTTCGTCGTGAAGCCCGAGATCGTGTCGAGCCCGGAGGAGGCCGCGCGCGTCGTCGAGGCGTCGCGCCACCCCGACGAGGACGCGCTGCGGCGGATCGCGCTCGGCTGGTCGAGCGACCTGGAGACCGACCTCACCGGGCTGGACCTGGACCTCCCCGTCCCGCGGTCGGTGTTCGGCGAGCACGTCTCGCACGGCACCATCGCCGGCCTGTACGGCGGCACGGAGGATGCTCCGCTGCGGGAGCTGCTGACCAGGAAGGCGCGCAAGGGCCGCGTCGCCGAGCGCGCCGGCTTCGTCGGCACCGCGGAGGAGTTCGCCGACTTCGTCGAGGAGCTCGGCGACGACGGCGGCAGCGACGGGCTCCTCCTTTCCGGGGACCTGCACCCGGTCACCCTCCACCGGATGCTCGACGACCTGGTCCCCGTCCTGCGCCGCCGCGGGATCCTCCGCGACGAGCTCGCTCCCGGCGGGACCCGCGCCAATCTCTTCGGGACGTAGGGGGGGGGGCCGCCCCGTCTCACTCCGGATCCTGCGCCCGGCCGGGCACCGGGCGGAAGAATCCGTGCTCGATCTCGTGGGCGAGCTGCACAGCCTCGACACGCGAGGCCGCCCGGTCCACCGCCGGCGGCCCGGCCTCATCGGGGGTGCAGAGGGAGCGGAGGCGCTGAAGGACGGCTCCTCGCCACTGTCGTGCGATGCCGCCCGCCTCGGTGCTCCACCGTCCCACCTCGTCGAGTCCCCGCGAAGGCGCTCCGCCGTTCACACGGCGGCCCGCACGGCTTCGAGCGTCTCGAGGAGGAGGGGACGCGGCATGGCGAAGACGAGACGCACGTGGTCGGCGTAGCCGGCGCCGCACAGGCGTCCGGAGGTGAGCGTCACTCCCGCCTCGCGCTGCAGGTGCTGCGCGGGATCGGCGAGGCCGAGAGCACCCAGGTCGAACCAGGCGAGATACGTCGCCTCCGGGGTGCGGTACCCGATCCGGGGCAGCTCGGAGGCGAGGAAGTCGGCGATGAGGCGCCGGTTGCCGTCGAGGTAGTCGACGACCTCGTCGAGCCACGCTCCGCCCTCCCGGTAGGCGGCCGTCGAGGCGATCACGCCGAGATTCGAAGCGCCGTGCTGCACCGCGAACCCGAAGCGCGAGTAGACGTCCTCGTCTGCGTCGTTCGTGGTGATCAGCTGCGCGGCCTTCAGGCCGGGGATGTTCCACGCCTTCGAGGCGCTCGTTCCGGTGACGGAATGCCGGGCGGCCTCCTCCGAGACCGAGGCGTAAGGGATGTGCGGGACGCCGTCGAACCGCAGCGGCGCGTGGATCTCGTCGGCGAAGACCCGCCCGCCGTGGCGCTCGACGACAGCGGCGAGACCTTCGAGCTCGGACCGCGGCAGGACCGAGCCCGTCGGGTTGTGCGGATTGCAGAGCACCAGGGTGCCCGCTCCCTGCGCGAAGGCCGCATCGATCCCGTCGAGGTCGTGCTCCCAGCGGCCGTCGACGATCGTTCCCGGGACCTCGATCACCTCGCGTCCGATGGCCGACAGGTAGGTGAGGAACGGCATGTAAGCGGGGGTAGGCACGATCACCGGTGAGCCGGGGCGGGAGAACTCGGTGACGGCCACTCCGAGCGCGGCCATGACATCCGAGACGGAGTGCACGCGGGCGGGGTCGACCGTCCACGCGTACTGCTCAGCGAGGTACTCCGCGGCGGCCTCGCCCAGCTCGCCCGCAGTCGAGGGGGACAGATAGCCCAGCACGTCGCCGGCCACGGCGTCGTGCAGTGCCCTTCGAACGGCCGGCGCCGTACCGAAGTCCATCTCGGCGACCCAGGCTCCGATGGTGCCGGGGCGGAGGCTCCACTTGCGGCTCGTCGGGCGGTCGAGTCGTTCGCGCGTGAGCGAGTCGAACAGGTGCATGGGAGTCCTCGGGGAAGCGGGCGGAGGGCGCCCCGCTGGTCGATCGGGGCGCCCGAGGCGGGGGCGGCTCAGCTGTTGTCGAGCGGGAGCCCGGGCGGGTTCACCAGGGCCTCGTCCACGGCCTCGTCCTGCAGGCCGTAGGCCGACAGCCAGTCCTGGTACTGACCGTTCCCGACGAGGTAGCCGAGGGCCTGGGCGATCGGCTCGGCGAGTCCGGAGTCCTTCTTCACAGTCGCCGCGATCAGCCCGTCGAGCGATTCGCCCGCTCCGGAGAACGTGCCGGCGTTGCGGGTCGGGTCGGCGCCGTCCTCCGAGATCCGGTTCTGGTAGACCGTCGTCGGGTTGGGCCCGAAGTAGGCGTCGATCCGGCCGGAGCCGAGAGCGAGAGTGACGGAGTTGGCATCGGGCAGTCGCGTGATCTCCAGGGACCTGCCCTCGGACTGCAGACGGGCCTGCCACTCGAGCAGGATCTTCTCCTGGTTGGTGCCGCTGCTGACCGCGACGGTGAGTCCGTCGAGGTTCTCGTAGTCGCCGTCGAACTCCCAGTCGTTCGAGGCGAGGACCTGGAACGCGAGGGTGTCGGCGCGGTAGGAGGCGAAGTCGTACTTCTCCTTGCGCTTCTCCGTGACGGTGATGTTCGAGAAGCCGACGTCGCTGCCTCCGGTGTCGATGCCCACGAAGAGGTTGTCCCAGGTGGAGTTCTCCACCTCGGGCTGCAGCCCGAGGACGGCGGCGACGAGGCGGCCGAGATCGGGCTCCGAGCCGGTGAGGGTCTCGGTGTCGGTCCCGGTGAACGCGAGCGGAGGGAAGCCTGCGGGGAGAGCGCCGACGCCGATCGTCAGGGTCCCGCGGTCGAGGATCTCCTGCGGCAGCGTGCCGCGGATCTCGTCGACGACCGGCACGTCGATGTCCGTCTCGGTCGCCGCTCCGTTGGAGAGGGCACCCACGGTGACGGTGGTGGTGCCGGAGGCGGCTCCCGGGGAGGCCGGGTCGGAGGCGGCGGCACCGGAGCAGGCCGCGAGGCCCGTCGTCAGCGCGGCGGCAGCGAGAAGCGCCCCGACTCTGGTCCAACGAGTGATGTGCGGTCTGGTCATGATTCGATTCCTGTGTCTGTCGTGCGGATGGAGAGGAGGAGGAGTGCGGGGGCTCAGCCGAGGACTCGGCCGAGGAAGTCGCGGGTCCGCGGATTCTGCGGGCGGTCGAGGACCTCGCTCGGGCTGCCCTGCTCGACGACGAGGCCGTCGTCGACGAACACCACCCGGTCCGCGACCTCGCGGGCGAAGCCGATCTCGTGGGTCACGACGATGAGGGTGCGGCCGCTCTCGGCCAGCGACCGGATGACCTGCAGCACCTCCCCGACGAGCTCGGGATCGAGAGCCGAGGTCGGCTCGTCGAAGAGGATCACCTCGGGGTCGAGCGCGAGCGCACGCGCGATGGCCACGCGCTGCTGCTGGCCGCCGGAGAGCTGCCTCGGATAGGCCGCCGCCTTGTCGGCGAGACGGACGTGCTCGAGCAGGGCGCGTGCCCGCTCGCGGGCCTCCGCGGGCGGCTGCCCCTGCGAGATCGGCGCCTCGGTGACGTTCTCGAGGATCGTCAGGTGCGGGAAGAGGTTGAAGCTCTGGAAGACGAAGCCGATCCTCGCCCTCTGGCGCAGGATCTCCTTCTCGCGCAGCTCCTTGAGCCGACCGCCGCGCAGCCGCACCCCGATCAGCTCGCCGTTCACGGAGACGAACCCCTCGTCGAGCTTCTCGAGATGGTTGATCGCCCGCAGCAGGGTCGACTTGCCCGAGCCGCTCGGACCGAGGATAACCGTGACGGTGCCCGCCTCGACGCGCAGGTCGACTCCCCGGAGCACGGTCCGGTCGCCGTAGGACTTGGTCGCGTTGTGGATCTCGATGGCGGCGGTCATCGCGCACTCCTCAGGCCGGCGAGCGAGCGCCGCACCCGCTGGAGGGGCGTGGGCGCGAGCTCCCGGTGCGCGCCGCGGGCGTAGAAGCGCTCGATGTAGAACTGCACGACCGAGATCGCCGAGGTCAGCACCAGGTACCAGATCGTCGCGACGACGAGCAGGGGGATGATGTCCGTCGGGTACGTGCTGCCGAGGTTCTGAGCGACCCCGAACAGGTCGAGCAGCGAGACGTAGAACAGCAGCGAGCTCGCCTTCAGCAGGCCGATGATCTGGTTCACGTAGGCGGGCACGATCGAGCGGAGCGCCTGCGGGAGGACGATGCGGGTGAACTGGCGGCGCTGCGGGATCCCGAGCGCCTTCGCCGCTTCGTGCTGCCCCTGATCGACCGCGAGCACCCCGGAACGGACGACCTCGGCGCTGTAGGCGATCTCGGACAGGCTCAGGCCGATCACGCCGAGGGCGAGCGGAGGCAGCAGCGACACCGTCGGCACCGACCACTGCGGACCGAAGGGGATGCCGATGCCGACGGTCGGATACAGGTTGCCGAGATTGAACAGGAAGATGAGGACGAGGATCAGCGGCACCGAGCGGAACAGCCAGATGTAGACCCAGCTGAGCGTCGACAGCACCGGATTGCCCGAGAGCCGGGCTACGGCGACGACGATGCCTCCGACGAAGCTGATCACGGCGCTGATGGCGGTGGCGAGGAGCGTCAGCTGCAGCCCCTTCAGGATCGCCGGACTGAAGAGCCAGGTCCCGACCTTCGGCCACTCCCACGACGGGTTCGTGAAGAGGGTCTGTCCGGCGTTCAGCAGGAGCACGAGGACCAGTGCGGCGACCACCCAGCGCACCGGGTGGCGCAGCGGCAGCACCGGCCGCTCGCCGAGTCGGGCGAGGTCGATGCCTCCGGGAAGGGGGCCGGACGTGTCCCGCGGTCGAGGCGGCGCGATCGTGCCGCTCATGAGGCACGCCCCGTGACGCCACCGCGCAGGCGTGCTCCGCCGTCGGGCAGGGACGCGGTGAGCTGCGCGAAGGAGTCGTCGTGCGCGGTCCGGATCCTCGCGACGTCGAGCGGCCGATCGGTGAGCGTCCGCGCATAGCCGTGCAGGACGACCACCTCCGGAGGCTGGGTCACGTCGTAGAGCGGGGTGTAGCCCGCGGTGAGGTAGAGCCGCTGCGCCTCCGGCTGGAGCGGCCCGGTCGTGAGGTAGACGGTCGAGTAGCCGAGCCGGCGGGCCTCCGCCTCGAGCTCTGCGACCACACGCAGGGCGAGTCCCTGCCGACGGTGCGCCGAGGATGTCCAGATGCGCTTGAGCTCGGCGGTCGTGTCGTCGAATCTCTTCAGCGCGCCTCCGGCGATCGCAGTGCCGTCGCGCAGAAGCAGGACGAAGGATCCCTCCGGCGGGGCGAACACCTCGCTCGGGTAGCGCGCGAGCTCGGCCGATGCCGGCTCGCCCCAGGCGGTGCCGTAGCGGGTGTCGTACTCGCGCTCGAGCTCGTCGAGCAGGGGCCGGGCCCGCGGGTCATCGGCCCGCACATGGACGAACTCGTCGGCCGCGACGGTGTCAGACGAGGACACGAGCGGCCTCCTCGGCGGCCTGGGCGGCCGCGGCGTCGCGTCGAGCGACCTCCTCGCGCACCAGCGGTATCACGTGGCGACCGAAGTCGAGGGTGTCGTCGACGTAGTCGTAGCCGCGCGCCGAGATGATGTCGACCCCGAGATCGACGTAGTCGAGCAGCGCGGCGGCCACCGTCTCCGGCGTCCCGACGAGGGCGTTCGAGTTGCCGCGCGCTCCCGCGGCGACTCCCGCCCTGGTCCAGAGCGCGCGATCGAAACGGTCGCCTGCGGCGGCGATCGCGAGGAGGCGCTGCGAGCCGGTGTTCTCCGGCGCGGCGAGGCCTCCGGGGGCGGTCTCGCGGGTGCGCGCCTCGATGCGGCGGAGGATCCCCTCCGCCTTCTCCCAGGCCTGCTCCTCGGTGGCCCCGAGGATGGGTCGGAAGGCGACCTGGATGCGCGGCGCGACGTCGCGGCCGGCCGCCGCCGCCGCCTCCCGGATGCTGCGGATCTGCTCGGCGGTGTCCCGCAGCGGCTCGCCCCAGAGCGCGTAGACGTCGCTCTCGGCGGCACCGACGGACAGAGCGGCGGGAGAGGAGCCTCCGAACGAGATCTGCGGCCGAGGCTGCTGCACCGGCCAGACGTCGCTGACGAACCGGGAGAAGCGGTAGTGCTCCCCGACGTGATCGAACGGCTCACGGGTCGTCCAGACCTGCTTGACGATCCTGATGTACTCGGCGGTGCGCGCGTAGCGCTCGTCCTTGCTCAGGTAGTCGCCCTCCGCGGCCTGGTCCGCGTCCGACCCGCCCGTGATCACGTGGACGCTCAGGCGGCCTCCACTCAGCTGATCGAGGGTCGCGAAGGCTTTCGCCGCGACCGTGGGGTAGGAGACGTTGGGCCGGTGCGCCAGCAGCAGCTGGATGCGCTCGAGCCGCGACGCGATGAAAGCGGCGGCGACGGCGGGGTCGGGGGCTCCGGAGTGGTAGGCGAACAGGATGCGGTCCCACCCGCTGTCCTCATGAGCCGCGGCCAGACGCACCGTGTACTCCGGGTCGAAGCTCGCGCCGCTGCGTGCTCGTGTCTCGCTGCCGTCGTTGAGCGCGGCGATGCCGAGGAATTCGATGGGCACTCGAGGCTCCTGCCTGTCGGGGCGCACCGTTCTGCACGCCGTGGGGGCCGACGCTAGGGTCCGCGGCCACCCGGCTCCAACCCCGCCGCTACACACTTCTTCACATCGTCACGAGTCGTCACAGAGCGGCGTCCTCACGGGGGAAGGGTCATCGTGGACGCATGTCAGCGCCATCGGACGGGACCCGCTCCCTCGTGATCGTCGGGGGAGGTCCCCGCGCGGTCGGGGTCCTCGAGCGCCTCGCCGCGAACGCCGCCGAGGACGCCCTCGGGCCGGCCGCGCTCGTCGTCCACGTCGTCGACCCGTACCCCGTCGGCCCCGGCCGGATCTGGCGCTACGAGCAGTCGCCGCTGCTGAAGCTCAACTCGCGCGCAGCCGACGTGACGATGTTCACCGACGCGAGCGCGACGATCGAGGGGCCGGTGCGCCCCGGACCCTCGCTGATCGAGTGGGCGGAGGCGGTGCGGGCCGGCCGGATCGCGCTCGCAGAGGGCGACGAAGCCGTGCGCCGCGAGCTCGACGGGCTCCGCGCCGACAGCTTCCCCACCCGCCGGCTGCAGAGCCTCTATCTGCGCTGGTTCCACCGGGAGGCGCTCGTCGCTCTCCGCCCTGACGTCGAGGTCCGCGAGCACGCGGCGCGCGTCGTCGAGGTGCTCGGCCGCGACAACGGTGCGCAGCGGGTCGTCCTCGACTCCGGCGACGTGATCGAGGCGGACCTGGTCCTGTTCTCGCTCGGGCACAGCGGCGCTCTGCCGACGGTCGACGAGACCCGGCTGGCCGGGTTCGCCGAGCGCCACGGCCTCGCCTACCTGCCGCCGTCGTTCACGGCCGACGCCGACCTCGGATCCCTCCGCGCCGGACACGACGTGATCGTGCGCGGCCTCGGCCTCGTCGCGGTCGACCTCCTGGTGCTGCTCACCGAGGGCCGGGGCGGCCGCTTCGAACGGGACGACGCCGGCGGACTGCGCTACCACCCGTCGGGACGTGAGCCGCGCATCCTGATCGGCAGCCGCCGCGGGGTCCCTTACCACTCGAAGATCGGCTCGACGCTCCAGGGAGCCGCGCCCGAGCCCCGCTGGTTCTCGGCGTCCGTCGTCGAGGAGCTGCGCTCGCGACACCGCCCGCTCGACTTCAGCGAGGACGTCTGGCCCCTGATCGCCCAGGAGATGCTCTGGGGCTACTACCGTGAGCTCTTCACCGGGCACCCCGACCGGGTGAGCACCGACTGGACGCACTTCTCGGAGGTGTTCTCGCGGCTCGACCCGCGCGCCTCGGTCCTCGCCGGCTCCCGCGGCCCGCGACCCGAAGCGGGACAGGGGTACGCTCTCCCCGCACTCGGGGCCGACGCCGAGCGGGTCCTCGGAGATGCGCGGACCCTGACCGCGCTCGTCGCGGACACTGTGCCGGACAGCCTCGACAGGCTGCTCCTCCCCGATCTCGACCGCCCGTTCGCCGATGTGCGGTTCGCCGACGGCTCGGCGCTGCAGGAGGCGGTGCGCGCCTACATCCGGGACGACCTGGCTCTGCGCAGCCGGCAGGAGCACAGCGCCACGATGGCGCTCTTCCTCGCGCTTCTGCGCAGCCACTTCCTCGTCGCCGATCTCACCGCGTCCGCGAGGTGGACGCCCCGCTCGCGGATCGAGGATCTGCACGGATGGTGGCTCAGCTGGTTCAGCTTCCTCGCGAGCGGGCCGCCCGCGCACCGTCTCGAGGAGCTGCTCGCACTCTCGGACGCGGGCGTCGTCGACTTCCTCGGCCCGGGCATCCGTGTGGAGTCCTCCGAAGAGGAGGGCCGCTTCGTCGCGAGCGGCGGGGCGACCGATCAGGTCGTCCTCGCTGACGCTCTCGTCGACGCGCGCCTCCCCCGGACGTCCGTTGCGAGGAGTGACGACGCGCTGATGCGAGCGCTCGTCGCGTCGGGGTCGGCGGTCGAGGACCTCGTCGACGTCGGCGACATTCTCCTGTCGACCGGGAGGCTGCGCGTGCACCAGGACGACACCCTGCTGCGCTCGACGGCGGGAGGCCGCGTCGGCCGCCGGTACGCGATCGGCCCGTACACCGACTCGCCGTTCGTCGGCGCCTTCTCCCGGCCGGGCACGAACGCGGTGTCGTTCCGCGAGAACGACAAGGTCGCGCGCGCGCTGCTGCGCCGCCTCCGCGCACTCGACGACGAGGAGCTCGTCCGAGCCGGCACCCTGATCCGAGGAGCACGATGACCGCCGCCCCACCCCTCAGCCTCGCCGTCGCCCTCGAGGGCGCCGGCTGGCACCCCGCGTCCTGGCGCGAGCCTGGCGCCCGTCCCGACGCGCTCTTCACCGGCGCGTACTGGGCGGACATCGTGCAGCGGGCGGAGCGCGGCGGGATCGACTTCGTGACGATCGAGGACTCCTTCGCCCTGCAATCGGCGGACCCCTTCCTGGCCGACGACCGCACCGACGAGGTCCGCGGCCGGCTCGACGCGCTGCTGATCGCCTCCTACGTCGCCCCCCTCACGAGCCGCATCGGTCTCGTGCCCACGGTCACCGTGACGCACACGGAGCCCTTCCACGTGTCGAAGGCCGTCGCGACGCTCGACCACCTGAGCCGGGGGCGGGGCGGTTGGCAGGTCAGGGTGTCGTCACGCGTCGACGAAGCCTCGCACGTCGGACGACGAATCGCGGCGATCGTGCCGCCGGAGCCGGGCACGCCCCTTCTCGAGGACCCCGCGATCCGCGCCGTCGTCGACGAGCTCTTCGAGGAGGCGGCCGACGCCGTCGAGGTCGCACGGAGACTCTGGGACAGCTGGGAGGACGACGCCGAGATCCGCGACGTCGCCACCGATCGCTTCCTCGACGCCGACAAGGTGCACCGCGTCGACTTCGCAGGACGCTGGTTCTCGGTGCGCGGCCCCGCGATCACTCCCCGGCCGCCGCAGGGGCAGCCCGTCGTCGCCGCGCTCGCACACGCCGACATCCCGTACCGTTTCGCCGCGCGCTCGGCCGACGTCGTGTTCGCGACGCCTCAGAACGCAGCGGACGCCGAGAGGATCCTCCAGGAGATCGCCGAGGCGGAGCGCGGGGCGGGGCGCACGGGCGAGCGCCTGCGGGTCCTCGCCGACCTCGTCGTCGTCCTCGACACCCCGGCGGAGTCCGCCGCGGCCAGACTCTCGCGCCTCGACGCTCTCGGCCGACCGCTCACCGGCGACGCCGCCGTCGCCGCCGGGTCGGCCGCGTCCGTCGCCGACCGCATCGCCGAGCTCTCACGGCTCGGCTACGACGGCGTCCGCCTCCGACCCGCGGTTCTCGCCACCGATCTGCCGCTGATCGCCGACGACCTCGTGCCCGAGCTGCGCCGACGCGGTCTGCTCGTCGGGACGGAGGAGGGCCGCACCCTCCGCTCAGCCCTGGGCCTGCCCACGTCGATCCCGAACCGCTACGCCTCCGAGGAGCAGTCATGACGCGGCGACCGAAGCAGATCGTCCTCGCCGCCTACGTGGGCGGGGTGAACGAGCACACCCTGTGGGAGCACCCCGACGCCGGCAGCCAGGTCGACTTCTCGACGTTCCGCCGCGTCGCAGAGACCGCGGAGCGCGGGCGGTTCGACTACTTCTTCCTCGCCGAGGGTCTGGCACTGCGGGAGCGCGCGGGGCGCCCGTTCGACCATGACATCGCCGGACGACCGGACACTCTGCCGCTCCTCGCCGCGCTGGCCGCGGTCACGGAGCACATCGGCCTGGTCGGCACGCTCAACGCGACGTTCAACGAGCCCTTCGAGCTCGCCCGTCAGATCGCGACCCTCGACCACCTCTCAGGCGGACGAGCGGGGTGGAACGTGGTCACGTCCTTCGACGCCTTCACGGGCGCGAACTTCCGCCGCGGCGGCTTCCTCGACCGCGCCGACCGCTACGCCCGTGCCGAGGAGGCCGTTCGCGCGGTGACGACGCTCTGGGACACCTGGACCTCCGACGCCGTGCGAGCCGATGCCCCCTCCGGCGAGTTCCTCGCCGACTCGTCGACGGGGTCGTTCGCCGTCTCGAGCAGCCAGTTCGACGTCTCCGGCCGTTTCACCGTGCCGCGCAGCCCGCAGGGCCGCCCGGTGATCGTGCAGGCGGGCGTCTCTCCGCAGGGTCGCGACTTCGCGGCGTCGAGCGCCGATGTGATCTTCTCCCCCTACCACCGGGGACCTGAGGCGCACGAGTTCGCGCGCGACATCGCGGCCCGGGTCGCGGCGGCGGGTCGCCCGGCCGGCTCCGTGCGGATCCTCCCGTCAGCCGCCGTCGTCCTCGGCGGCACCGCTGCGGAGGCGGAGGAGAGAGCGCGGTGGATCCGCGATCAGCAACTCACACCGCGCACGATCCAGGTGCTCTTCGAGCAGGTCTGGAACCGGGACCTGTCGGGCTTCGACGTCGACGGGCCGGTACCCGATCTCGAGCCCGACCTCGAGGCGCCGCCGCTGATCGAGGGCCGCGCACTGATCCACGGTGATCGCGCGGGGACCGTGCGCGCCTGGCGTGCGCTCGCTCAGGAGCGCGACCTCACCCTCCGCGGTCTCGCCGAGACCGTCTTCGACCGCACGGAGTACGTGGGCACGGCTGAGCAGGTCGCCGACCGTCTCGACGAGTTCGTGCAGAGCGGAGGCGGCGACGGGGTCGTCCTCGGATCGCACCTGCACCCGGGTGGTCTGGACGAGTTCGTCGACCGCGTCGTGCCGCTGCTGCAGGAGCGCGGTTCGCTGCGCACCGAGTACGAGGGCACGACCCTGCGGGAGAACCTCGGCCTGGAGATCCCCGCCCGGCCGTGACCTCATCCCCTCCGCCCCCTCTCCGACCTCCGAAGGAAGACCATGACCGACGCCTACTACGACCGCGCAGCCGACCGCCGCTACACCGCCGCCTACAAGAAGGAGACCCCCGACGTCCTTGCGGCGTTCACCGCCTTCGACACCGCCGTCTTCGCTCCGCAGGGTCGCGAGATCCCGCTCAAGTACCGCGAGCTCATCGCCTACGCCGTGGGCATCAGCAAGCAGTGCGTCTACTGCATCGACGGCCACGGCCAGAACGCCGTGCGCGCCGGTGCGACCGAGACCGAGCTCGCCGAATCAGCCTGGGTCGCGGCCGCCATCGGAGCCGGAGCCGCCTTCGCGCACGGCCGACTCGGCTTCAAGCTGACCGAGGACCACCCGCACTGATCGTGCCCCCGCCCCTGTCCCTCCTACCGATCGGCCGATCATGACGAACGAACCCGCCTTCAGCATCACCCTCACCCCCTTCGACGAGGACTACTCGCCGGCCCGGAGCTCCCGGATCACCACCAACTTCGCGAATCTGGCCCGCGGCGAGCGCCGCCGGGAGAACCTCCGGACCGCGCTGCGGATGATCGACGACCGGTTGAACGATCTCGTGCCGGGCGACGATCCGAGCCGCGGCCGCTACACGGTCGGGCTCGACATCGTCTCCGTCGGGCTGCGGCTCACCACGGACGGCGAGGACCGGGAGTTCCCCCTGCTGGAGGTCCTGCGCACCCGGATCCTCGACCGCCGCACCGGCCGATGTCAGCCGGGGACACTGGGGAACAACTTCTCCTCCTACCTCCGCGACCACGACTTCAGCGTGCGGCTGCCGGCGGTCAACGCCTCGCAGGCCGGCTTCACCGTCCCCGACGACTTCGGCGTCCTGCACGGCGCGCTCTTCCAGCACTTCCGGGACTCCGCGCAGTACGCGGAGCTCTCGTCGACGCCGCCCGTCATCTGCATCAGCGTCTCGACGAGCAGGACGTACCGGCGCACCGGGACCCTCCATCCGATCCTCGGCGTCGAGTACCGGCAGGACGAGCTCTCGCTGACCGACCGGTACTTCTCGGAGATGGGCCTCGGGGTCCGCTTCTTCATGCCGCCCGGCAGCACGGCGCCGCTCGCGTTCTACTGCGGCGGCGACCTGCTGGAGGACTACTCGGACCTCCAGCTCATCGCCACGATCAGCACGATGGAGACGTTCCAGAGGATCTACCGGCCCGAGATCTACGGCGCGCGCTCGGCCGCCGCCGACGTCTACCGGCCGGACCTGGAGCAGCAGGACTACGTGCGGCCCGCGGTCTCCTACGACCGCGAGGAGCGCGGTCGGCTCGCGGTCGAGCAGGGGCGGTTCGCAGAGGAGCACCTCATGAAGCCGCACGGGGAGCGGCTGCGGCAGTGGGCCGCCGGGTACGCGGGAGCGGTCCGATGAGCGCCCGCGGATCCTCGACGTCCCTCCCGCTCCTGCCCACCTCGATCGCCGGCAGCCTGCCGAAGCCGTCGTGGCTCGCGCAGCCGGAGACCCTGTGGTCCCCGTGGCGGCTGACCGGCGACGCCCTGGCCGAGGGCAAGCAGGACGCCCTGCGCGCCGCCGTCCACGAGCAGCACCACCGGGGCCTGGACATCGTCAGTGACGGGGAGCAGACCCGCCAGCACTTCGTCACGACGTTCATCGAGCACCTCACGGGCGTCGACTTCGAGCGGCGCGAGACGGTGCGCATCCGCGACCGGTACGACGCGAGCGTGCCGACCGTCGTCGGCGCCGTGGGCCTCGAGAGGCCCGTGTTCGCCGACGACGCCCGGTTCCTGCGCGAGCAGACCGATCAGCCCATCAAGTGGGCCCTGCCCGGCCCGATGACGATGATCGACACCCTCTCCGACCGGCACTACGGGAGCCGCGAGAAGCTGGCGTGGGAGTTCGCGACCATCCTCAACGAGGAGGCGCGAGCCCTCCAGGACGCCGGAGTCGACATCGTCCAGTTCGACGAGCCCGCCTTCACCGTCTTCTTCGACGAGGTGCAGGACTGGGGCGTGGCCGCGCTGGAGAGGGCGGCGGAGGGACTCCGCATCGAGACCGCGGTGCACATCTGCTACGGCTACGGGATCAAGGCGAACACCGACTGGAAGGCGACCCTCGGGTCGGAGTGGCGGCAGTACGAGGAGTCGTTGCCGCTCCTCCAGCAGTCCTCGCTCGACATCGTCTCGCTGGAGAGCCACCACTCCCACGTGCCGATGGAGCTGATCGAGCTCGTCCGTGGCAAGAAGGTCATGCTCGGAGCGATCGACGTGGCGAGCGGGACCGTCGAGACGCCCGAGGAGGTCGCCGACACCCTGCGCCGCGCCCTCCGGTTCGTCGACGCGGACCTGCTCCTCCCGAGCACGAACTGCGGCATGGCACCGCTGCCCCGCGACCTCGCCTGGGGGAAGCTCAGCGCGCTGAGCGCGGGAGCAGCGATCGTCCGCGAGGAGCTCGCGCCCTGACCGGCCTCCGGGGAGACGGGTCGCGGCCGGCCCGTCTCCCCGGAGGTCCCGCCCGCCTCACCCCTCCGCTCGCGCCTCCTGCGCCGCGATGTCCTTCATCGCCAGGTCCGCCCGGCGGAACTGGTCCGTCTCCGGAAGCGCGAGGTGCAGTCCGGCGACGGTAGTGAGCGAGACCGTCACCTCGGCCACGGTCACGTCGAGGACGTGCCCGCCCTTCTCGCGGGCGTCGTCGACGTAGTGCAGGTGGTACCCGGGGACCGACACGGCCTGCTCGAACTGCGGAGTGCGGAAGCCCGCGATCGTGCCGCGGGTGTCGGCGATGCCGGTGACGCTCTGGTGGGCGGTCGCCTCGATCAGGGGCGGGTACGGCTCCGTCTGCTCGCCCACGGTCCGAGTGCGGACCTCGGTGAACCGGCCGTCGATCCGCAGGGCGACGGGGATGTTCCCGCCGTCGACCGCGTCATCGATCAGCCGGGTGAGTCCGGCGAGACCGGTCGGCTCCTCGACCGTGAACGTCGTGGTCGCGTGGAAGGGCAGCACGGCGGCGAAGGGCGTCCGGTCGTCGCCGTCCGCGACCTGGACGGAGCCGTCGCTGCGCAGGTGGTAGCAGACGCCGTCGACGATCACCATCTCGCCGTCCAGGTGGTTGAAGGTGCCCAGCCCGAGGTCGCCGTGGGTGAGCAGCTCGCGGATCGTCAGGTCCCCGTCGTAGACCCCGGCCAGCAGCGCGGCCATGGTCGAGCTCTGGTAGATCGCGTAGTCGTCGGTCGAGTCGACCGTGTGCGTGCTCATTCGAAGGCGTCCTCGACCAGGTGGGCGGCGATGTCGACGTTGCGGCTGTAGTCCACCGCGACGTCGATGATCGAGACGCCCGGCTCGGCGAGGGAGGCGCGGAAGGCCTCCTCGAACTCGGCGAGGCCGCTCACCCTCCTGCCCGTGGCGCCGAAGGCCGCCGCGAACTTCTCGATGTCGTAGTCGCCGAGCTGGACCCCGGACTTGCGGCCGTACTTCAGCAGCTGCTGGAAGCCGACCATGTCGTAGGTGTCGTCCCGCATGATCACGTGCGTGAACGAGAGGCCGAGCCGCGTCGCCGTCTCGATCTCCGTCGCGGAGAACAGGAAACCTCCGTCGCCCGAGACGGAGACCACCGGGGTCCCGGGGCGCAGGAGGCTCGCCGCCATGCCCCACGGGAAGGAGACGCCGAGGGTCTGCTGCCCGTTCGAGAAGAGCAGGTGCTTGGGCTCGTACACCCGGAAGTGCCGGGCCATGAAGATGTAGTTCGAGCCGATGTCGCAGGCCACGGTGGCGTCGTCCGAGAGCAGGTCGCGCATCAGGAGCACGAGGCGGGCGGGATCGACGGTCCCGGGAGCCGCCTCGGCCGTCCGCGCCGCGTCGTCGATCCGCTCCAGCTCGCTCCGGTGCCGGGCGACCCGGTCGGCCGCGTCCTCGTCGAGCTGCAGGCCGGAGACGAGCGGCGTGAGGGCCGCGACGGTCTGCGCGAGATCGCCCTTCAGCTCCAGCGCGGGCAGGTAGTGGTTGTCCAGCGGGGCGTCGACGGAGTCGATGTGGACGATCCGGCGGTCGACGTCGCTGTTCCAGATCACCGGGTCGTACTCGACGGCGTCGTAGCCGATCGCGACGACGAGATCGGACTCGGCGAGGGCGAGGTCGGCGGGCTGGTTCTTGAAGAGGCCGACGCGGCCGAGGTAGTGGTCCTCGAGCTCGCGGGAGACGAGGCCGGCCGCCTGGAACGTCTCGATCACCGGCAGCTCCGTCTCGCTGATCAGGACCCGCAGTGCCGCCACGGTCGCCGGCTCCGACGCGCGGAGTCCCACGAGGAGGACGGGCCGCTCCGCGGTGTTGATCAGGTCGGCGGCGTGGGTGAGGTCCTCGGCGCGCGCCGGACCGCTCGTCGGCCCCGTGGCCGCCCGGGTGATGACCTGCGAGGTCGGCGCGGCCATCACGCTGGCCGAGAGGACGACCGCCGCGGCGCCTCGGGGCTCGGTGACGGCGGCGCGGAAGGCGTTGCTGACCGCCTCCGAGACGTCGTCCGGATCCGTCGACTCGACCGTGTACTTCGTCACGGTGGAGAGGAAGGCGGCCGCATCCATCGACTGGTGCGTGCGCTTGAGGCGGTCGGAGAGCTGCACGGCCCCGGCGAGCGCGACGACCGGGTCCTGCTCCGTGTTGGCCGTAAGCAGGCCGGTGGCGAGGTTGGTCGTGCCGGGGCCGGAGGTCACCAGGACGACGCCCGGGCTGCCCGTGAGCCGCCCCACCGCGGCGGCCATGAAGGCGGCGTTCTGCTCGTGCCGGCAGACGATCAGCTCCGGCCCCTCGTCGGCGAGGACGTCGAAGACCGCGTCGATCTTCGCTCCCGGGATCCCGAAGACGTACTTCACGCCGTTGGCGGTCAGGGTCTCGATCACCCGCCGTGCACTGCGCGTCTCGACGTTCGGCTGCTCCATGGTCGGCTCCGCTCTCTCCTCGGTTGTACCGACGAGCGTAGGAACGGGGGCACCCGGAGCGACCCGGTCAGATGACTCGTTCCCACCGGTGCATCTCCGGCGGCGTACCGATCGCAGTGACGGAGCGCTCGGCCGGGACACGCTCGGCTCCCCCGCCGACGGTTTGCTCCGAGAGTCGTCCGACGCTCGCCGCGACGTCCCCGGTCGTGATGGACTTGCCCGCATGATGATCTCTCCGCGCGAGTCCGCGCACGACACGAAGGCAGGCGTCTGATGGCCGAGGAGCGCGCGATCCTCGCGGGCGGATGCTTCTGGGGGCTCCAGGAGCTCATCCGCGACATGCCGGGCGTCTTCAGCACCCGCGCCGGGTACGCCGGCGGCAGCACGCCGAACGCGACCTACCGCCACCACGGCGACCACGCGGAGGCGGTCGAGATCGAGTTCGATCCCGAGCAGCTCTCCTACCGCGACCTGCTCGAGTTCTTCTTCCAGGTGCACGACCCGACGACGAAGAACCGTCAGGGCAACGACATCGGCACGGCCTACCGCTCCGTGATCCTCTTCCTCTCGCCTGAGCAGGAGAGGGTCGCGCGCCAGACGATCACCGAGATCGACGCGTCGGGCCGCTGGCCCGGACCGGTCGTCACCGAGGTCGAGCCCGCCGGCGAGTTCTGGGACGCCGAGGAGGAGCACCAGGACTACCTGCGCAAGCACCCCGGCGGCTACACCTGCCACTGGGTCCGGCCGAAGTGGGCGCTCGACGCCTGATCCCGGTCACGCGGGACGCGGGGCCCCGGGCTCCGCTCCCGCGGGCACGGCTCGCGCGCGGTGCGCGAAGAGAAGCACGACGGCGACCGCCGAGAGCACCAGGGCCGGCGTCGGGGCCCAGGCCGGAGCGAGCGTCACGGTCGCCGCTCCGACGACCGCCCCGCCTGCGAGGCTCGCGACGATGAGCGCCTGGAGGGTCCTCGACCCGGACGAGCGCTCGGCGAGCTCCTGCATCAGGCTCGTGAGCGTGCCCGTGACGAACGTCGTCGTCAGGCCGGCGGCGCCGGAGATCCGCTTCGCGAGCACGGTCTGCAGCCCGAGCGCCGTCGCGCTGGTCGCGATGAACGCGCAGTCGACGAGCAGCGACCTTCCGCTCTGCACCGTCGGCCAGGCGACCGCGACGGCGAGCTGCAGGACGACCCCCACGAGCGCGATCGAGCGGAGCGGACGTCTCCCGTCGCCGGTCGACGGCGTGCGCGCCCGGGTCGTGCGGAACCCGGCGTAGACCGCTCCGGCGAAGAAGACGATCGCCGTGACCGCTCCGGCCGCGGTCGTCAGCCAGGCGGAGCGGGGGTACAGCCCCAGCAGCACCAGGTTGCCCGTCATGTTCGCGGTGAAGATGCCGCCGAGCAGGAGGAACGCGAACGCGTCGGTCGCGCCCGAGGCGATGGCCAGCAGCACCAGGGCGAGCCGCAGTCGCGCGAGCCCGGTCACCGCCGTCACGCGAGGCCCTCAGCCATGGAGCTGCCGCCAGGTGACGATCTGCTCTCCGCGGAGCTCGTAGCTCCCGAAGCAGCGGAGCCAGTGGCCCTCCCCCGTGTCCGAGCGGAGGTGCAGGGCGTGCTCGGTGAGGACGACGCTGCCGGCGACGGCGATCGTGACGAGGGCGATCCGGATCTCGGTGAACGCCCGGTGGACCTCGTCGCACATCTCGAGGACCCGCGCCCGCCCCGCGATCTCCTGCGAGCTCGACGCGCTGTAGACGACCTCCGGATGCAGGAACGGGATGAGCTGGCGGCTGTCGCGAGCGCTCCACACCTCGAGGAAGTCGCGCACGACCAGCTCGTTCTCGATCATCGCGACGCCCCGCACCGACGCGTCCTGCCAGCTCTCGGCCATGGGTCCTCCCGCCGTCCCCGCACCGACACTCGTCGATGGCGACGAGCCTGCCCGAGAGCGCCCCGGGCGCCTACGCGTCGGATGACCCGATCTCCCCGCCGGCGGGCTCACCGCGCGTGGGCCGTCGCCAGCTCGCCCCAGTGCGTCGTCGCCCGGAGCGAGAGGGCGTCGCGCTTCATCGTCCACACCGGCCCCGTGCGGATGCCCGCCAGCCCGAGGCCGACCGCGGACCGGCCGTGGCGCTTGGTCACGGCGTCGATGGTGGCGCCGAGGCCCTTCGTGTCGAAGGCGGTGTCGAAGATCTCGAGCAGCGCGTGGGAGTTCCGCGGTGAGAGGTTCGTGAGGATGACGCCGGCCCGCACGTAGCGCGCGCCCTCCCGCAGCCGCGGGCGCAGGGTGCCGATCGCGGCCCTCACCATCGCCACCGGGTCGTCCGTGGGAACGGGGAAGCCGGCCAGGCCGCCGGCGGACTCGTTCGGCGCGTCCGCGAACGGCGACGTCGACGCGAACACGCTCATCGTCCTGGTGACCGACTCCTGCGCGCGGAGGCGGTGGGCGGCGCGCTGCGCGTAGACGGAGAGCACCTGCTCCATGTCGCTGATCGTCGTCACGGGAGTGGCGAACGACCGGGAGAAGATCAGCTGGTCGCGGACGGTGCGAGCGGCCTCGAGGGGGATGCAGTCGACGCCGCGCAGCTCGTAGACGGAGCGCTGCAGGACGACCGAGAACTTCTTGCGGATCAGCGCGGGGTCCGCGTCGCGGAGGTCGCGGACGGTGTGGATGGACAGCTCCGCGAGGCGCTTCCCTGTGCGGCCGGCGACTCCCCACAGCTCGGTGACGTGCTGGGAGGCCATCAGCGCGTCGAGCTGCTCGGGTGTGTACCAGTCGGTGTCGCAGACGCCCCCCAGGCGCGGGTGCTTCTTCGCTCCGCCCTTGTTGACGAACTTCGCGAGCGTCTTGCTCGGGCCGAAGCCGACGCAGACGGGCAGCCCGACGTTCTTCGCGACGGCCGCCCGCATCGCCCGGCCGACCTTCGCCCGCTCCGCCACGTCGCCGTCGACGCCGAGGAAGGACTCGTCGATCGAGTACACCTCCTGCCAGGCGGAGTAGCGGCCCAGCAGCTCCATCACGCGCGCGGACAGCTCGCCGTACAGCTCGTAGTTGCTCGATCGGGCGATCACCTCCGGGAGGCGACCGGAGCGGATGAGCGGCTCGATCTGGAACCAGGGCGTGCCGTTCTCGATCCCGAGCCTCTTCACCTCGTCGGAGCGGGCGACCACGCAGCCGTCGTTGTTCGAGAGGACGACGACCGGCCGGCCCGCGAGCCTCGGATCGAACAGCCGCTCGCAGGAGACGTAGAACGAGTTCACGTCGACCAGGGCGATGCGCCGCTCAGAGCGCACGGTGCAGCCGGTGGAGGCAGACGGTGACGACGCCCCACACCTGGAGGTCGCTCAGCTCGGCGACGTGGATCGGCGGGTACTCCGGGTTCTCGGCCCGCAGGACCACTCCCCCGGAGTGCAGCTCGAGGCGCTTGACGGTCAGCTCGCCGTCGAGGATCGCGATGACGACGCTCCCGTGCGTCGGCGTGATCGACCGGTCGACCACGAGTTCGTCGCCGTCGCTGATGCCCGCGCCGACCATGCTCTCGCCCGAGACGCGGACGATGAACGTCGACGTCCTGTCGCGGATCAGGTGGTCGTTGAGGTCGAGGGACCCGTCGAAGTAGTCCTGCGCCGGCGACGGGAATCCGGCCGCCACCGCCTCGCTGGTGACGAGGAACATGACGGCGACGGCGTCCGAGGCCGGGGTCGCGATGCGCTCCACGACGGTCACGCCCATGGTCGGCTCCCTCCTCATCGCATCGAACGTGTGTTCGAACGCGTCCGAGTGTAGGTCGGGGGCACCGACATTCGGGAGGCGCTCGGCGCCGTCCTCGACCGCTCGCGGGGACGATCACCGGGGACGCCGCTGGGCGCCCGGAGGAGTGGCGCGTCGGCCGACGCGAGCCCAGCCTCCCTGGAGCCTTCTCCGGCACGATCCGACCTCATCCCCTCGGAAGGAGCTCCTCTCATGCGCGCATCCCGTCCTCTTCCCGGCGACCCCTGGCCGTCGGAGATGGTCATCACGGTCGAGGACAACCCCGCGGCGCTGCTCGAGCTCCTCTGGATCCGCGAAGCGTGGGGCTTCACTCCGGCGGGCGACGGGCCGCCGCCGCTCGAGCGGTCCCCGGAACGGGTCGGGTCGGCGGAGCCCGGCGCCGACGAGCAGCGCGCCTGGCCTCAGCTGTGGCAGGACTGCGTCGAGCATCTGGCGGTCGAGACCGGCCCGCTCCTCCGGCAGCTCTCCAGCACCGCCGACGGATCCCCCGAGCGCGCACGCCTCCTCGACCTCGCGCGCGGCCCCGGCTGGCGGGAGCGCTTCGGCGACGACTCCCTCGGAGCGCCTTTCCGCGCCTGGCACGACGAGCTGCGGTCCGCCCGGATGGACGCACGGGACGTCCCTCTGGACGCCGCCCCCGAGCGGCGCTGCCTCGGCTCCCTCGTCCCCGCCTGGGAGGCCGGACTGACGACGGTGGTCACCCTCCCCTGCCGCGGCGAGTACACGCGCGCCGTCTCCGGCTCGGTGCTGCTCCTGACCGACAGCGACCACCGGGACCCGGACCGCTACGCGGCCGCGCTCCGCCGGTTCGCCGACGGCTCTCGGGAGTGACGGGGCACGGATCTCCGGATCGGATGAACGCTCGCGCGCTCCGGACGGTATCCCCTTCCGAGCCGCCGATCTCCGGCGACCGCAAGTCTCGAGGAGTGCACGATGACCAGGAACATCAGAGTCGGTATCGCAGCTGTCGCCGTCGCGGGCGTGATGGCGGTGGCACCCGTGCTCGCCGGTGCGAGCAGCGTCGCTCCGGCCGCGGCGACCAGCGACTCCAGCAGCGCGTCGGACAGGAACCTGATCAACGCGGTCCGCTCCGTGGCGGCGAAGCTGCGGGTCGTCGGGCTCTCCGACGGCGGCACGAAGCTCGTGCAGTTCAACCCGACCAAGCCCGGCAAGGTCACGAACCGCGTCGCCGTCACCGGCCTCACCGGCGGCGACACCGCGCTCATCGGCATCGACTACCGGGTCCAGGACGGCGCCCTCTACGGCGTCGGCGACAACGCGGCGAGCGCCGGCGTGTACTCCATCAACCCGTCCACCGGCGTGGCCACTCAGGTGACCCGTCTCACCGTGGGGCTGAGCGGCACCTCCTTCGGCGTCGACTTCAACCCCGCCGCGAACGCGCTCCGCGTGGTCAGCGACACGGGCCAGAACCTCCGTCAGCCGTTCGCCACCGCGGGCGCCGCGACGGTCGCCGACGGCACGCTCAGCTACGCCGCGCCCGCCGTGGCCACCGGTGTCGCCGGGGCCGCGTACACGAACAACGACCTCGACGCGAACAGCGCGACCACCCTGTTCGTCCTCGACACGGCCCTCGACCAGATCGCGATCCAGTCCCCGGCCAACGCCGGCACCCTGGCGCCGACCGGGAAGCTCGGCCTCGACGCAGCGGGTGCGACCGGCTTCGACATCTACTCCGTCCTCCGCAACGGCAGCTCCATCGGCTCGGTCGGCCTCGCCGCCGTCAACGGGTCGCTCTACGAGATCGGACTGCTGAACGGAACGGCGACTCCGCTCGGCGCCATCGGCGCGAACGTCACGGACATCGCCGTCCCGCTCGTCCAGCGCTGACCCGAAAGGCTCCCGGCGACCGCGCCCCTGCCGACCGACGCTCCCGGTGAGCGCCGGTCGGCAGGACGCCGGTCGGCAGGACGCTCCGGCGGGCCGCCGGGGCCGAGAGCCCTCGTCGGAAAGTTCACTCAGCTATGCATCACCGTTCACCCACCGACGGGGCGATCCGGAGTGAGATGAGCGTGCCCCTTTCCGGGGTCTCACCTCTCAAGGAGTCCACGACGTGACACGACTGTTCCGCTCCGCGAACCGCGGACGCTCCGCTCTGGCCCTCTCGGCCGCTGCTCTGGTCTGCGCCGCCGCACTGGCCGCACCCGGCGCCGCCACTGCTGTCGGTGCCGCCGACCTCTCCGCCACCGGCGGAGCCGCCCGCATCTCCCCGGTCGACGCCGACCTCTCCGACTCGCTGCGCGCAGCGGTGAAGGAGCAGGACGCGAAGAACGTCATCCTCCTCATCGGGGACGGCATGGGCGATTCGGAGATCACCGTCGCTCGCAACTACCAGTACGGAGCGGCCGGCCGCTTCCCCGGGATCGACGCCCTGCCGATCACCGGCCAGTACACGACCTACTCGCTCTACCGCGCGGACGACCCGGCGACGGGCGCCGTCAAGGGCGCCCCGGACTACGTGCCCGACTCCGCCGCCACCGGCAGCGCCTGGGCCACCGGCACCAAGACCTACGACAACGCCATCTCGGTCGACATCGACCAGCAGCGCAAGGACACCCTCCTCGAGATCGCGAAGGCGAACGGCCTGAAGACCGGCAACGTCACCACCGCCGAGATCCAGGACGCCACCCCGGCCGTGCAGGCCGCCCACGTCGACGCCCGCAGCTGCTACGGACCCGACAGCGCGAGCTGCGGCGACGACGCGCTGGAGAACGGCGGACTCGGCTCGATCAGCGAGCAGATCCTCGACACCCGCGCCGACCTGACCCTCGGCGGAGGGTCGGCCAGCTTCGCGCAGGTCGCGCGCGCCGGCGACTGGAGCGGCGAGCCGCTGTTCCAGCAGGCCGCGGAGCGCGGCTTCCAGGTGCTCGGAGACGCCACGACTCCCGCCACCGCCGCGCAGCTCGACGCGCTGACCGTCGCCGACCAGGACGCGCCCGTGCTCGGACTGTTCAACGCCGGCAACCTGCCCGTCCGCTACGCGCCCACTCCGGCAACGGTCGGCGGAGCGGACGCCGCCCCGCAGACCTGCGTCGCGAACCCCGCCCGTCCGGCCGAGCAGCCCACGCTCCGCTCCATGACCGAGAAGGCGATCGACCTCCTCGACACCGGCGACAAGGGCTTCTTCCTCCAGGTGGAGGGCGCCAGCATCGACAAGCAGGACCACGCCGCGAACGCGTGCGGCCAGATCGGCGAGACCGTCGACCTCGACGAGGCCGTCCAGGCCGCGCTCGCGTTCGCCGAGGCGGACGGGAACACCCTCGTCATCGTCACCGCCGACCACGCCCACTCCAGCCAGATCGTCGACTCGACCCCGCCGACCTCGCTCAGCACCGCGCTGAAGACCGCCGACGGCAGCACCATGAAGGTGTCGTACGGCACGGCCGCCGAGGGCGGATCGCAGCAGCACACCGGAACGCAGCTGCGCATCGCCGCCTACGGGCCGGGCGCGGCGAACGTCGCCGGGCTCACCGACCAGACCGACACGTTCTTCACCATCACGAACGCGCTCGGAGTGGACCGCGACATCCGCTCGATGAGCTTCGGAGCCACCGCCGAGCTCTCCGGCTCGTCGTTCACCCCCGGAGCCGACGTCACCCTCACCGCGAAGGGCTTCAACGGGGACACGCAGCTGATCGGCTCCGCGCCCCTCTTCACGGACCGCACCGCGACCCGCGACCTCGCCGGCGGCGGCCTCACCGTCACGGCGAAGGCGCCCACCACGCCCGGCGACTACAGCGTCACGGTGACCGGCGACCAGACCGGCAAGGCGATCACCCTGCCGTTCACCGTCACCGAGCGCCCGAAGTCGAGCACCCCCATCACCGACAAGGTCAAGGACCTCGGCGGGAAGCTGATCGACAAGATCCGCCAGCACTGAGCACTCGTCGGCCCGGCTCCTCTGGAGGAGCGCGGGCCGACGGAGTCGCGGGAAGGGCCGTCCCTCGGGGCGGCCCTTCCTCGCGTCCGGGGGGATCGGCACAACCGAGCGGGCCGGGTGAGCCCGCCGTTCGATCAGGACGCGTCGGCTCCCGGCGACTCGCGACGCGGCACGGCCCCCGCGCGATGCACGATCGAGCGGATCAGCGCTTCGAGCAGGAGCGGCGCCCCGGCGAGCGCCACCGAGGCGGCGACGACCGACTCCGTCCAGGGCGTGGTGTCGTACGACTGGGAGCCGACGAGCGCGGGAGCGATCGCGAACGTCGCGACGAGGTAGCCGGGCAGCGTCGATCCGATCAGGAGGACGAACGACGCTGCGCGGAGGGGCGACGTCCTCGCCACGAGGACCGCGAGCGCGAGAAGAGCGGTGGGCGCGACCAGTCCCAGCACGACCGCCGGGAGCATCGCCTGCAGGATCGTCGGTGCGCCGAGGATCCCGGACAGGACCGCGTGCAGGCCGAGGCAGCCGAACGCCGCGGCGACCACGGTCCGCAGCACCGCGACCGGGCGCCGCCGTCCCGGACCGACCGCGGCGAGGACGGCGAGAGCGACGAGGAGGTGCCCGATCCCGAGCAGCTGCGCTGCCGATCCGACGTTCTCCCACGGATCGGAGGGCCACGAGTAGTCGTACCGGTGGTCCTCGATCGCCTGCTCGCCCAGGATCGGCCCGGCGACGGCCCAGCGCTGAACGGCGGCGAGCTGCTGCAGCCCGGCCGAGGCGAGCATCAGAGCGCCGGCCGCGATAATCCCGCTCGAGCCCCGCTCACGGGCTCCGGGACGTCCTGACTCCGCTGCTGTCATGCGGCCACGGTAGGGGCGGGGCGTCCGGCACGGGTGGCCGGGAGGAGAACGTCTCGCCGCGATCGGTCTGCGCGAGACGCCTGCGCGCGATCCGTCGGGACCGGCCCCGGCACCGGTGGGGGATGCTCCGCGGGCCCGTTCCGAGGCCGACGCATCCTCCGCGCACCGGCCCCTGCCCTGTTGCGGACATGTCCGCTAGAGGCTGTTGTCGGCGGTGGGACCGGGTGCCACTGTTCGGAGACGGCCGCCCACGGTCGACCCGATCGAAGGCTCCAGCATGCGCTCTCCCTCCGCCTCCCGCCCGACCGACCCGGACGCCGGTACGGCCCGCTCGACCCCTGAGCGGAGGACGAGGCCTCGGCCGGCGCTCGGCCTGCTCGCGCTGACGGCGACCGTCGCGCTCCTCCTCGGGACCACGGCTCCCCTGTCCGCGGTCGCCGCGGCTCCCGCTGCGACCGGTGTCGTCGGCTGGGGTGACGACTCCAGCGGGCAGGTCACTGCGCCGGCTGGGCTCACCGACGCGACGGCGATCGCCGCGGGCGGCTCCCACAGCCTCGCCCTGCGCAGCGACGGCACCGTCGCCGCCTGGGGCGAGGACAGCAGCGGGCAGGCCACCGTGCCGACCGGTCTGGACGACGTCGTCGCCGTCGACGCCGGCGTGAACCACAGCCTCGCCCTGCGGAGAGACGGGACCGTCACCGCCTGGGGCGACGACGGCGACGGGCAGGCCACAGTGCCGGACGGGCTCGCCGACGTCACCGCCATCGCTGCCGGCGGCTACCACAACCTCGCCCTGCACGGCGACGGGACCGTCACCGCCTGGGGATACGACTTCTACGGCCAGGCGACCGTGCCGGACGGGCTCAGCGGAGTCGTCGCCATCGCCGCCGGCCGATTCCACGACCTCGCGCTGCACCGCGACGGCACCGTCACCGCCTGGGGATACGACGCCTTCGGGCAGACCGACGTGCCCCCGGGACTCACCGGCGTCACCGCCGTCTCCGCCGGAGCCTCCCACAGCCTCGCGCTGCGCTCGGACGGGACCGTCGTCGCCTGGGGCAGCGACAGCGACGGCCAGTCCGACGTCCCCGACGGCCTCGCGGACGTCACCGCCGTCGCCGCCGGCGGGTACCACAGCCTCGCTGTGCGCCGCGACGGCACCGTCACCGCCTGGGGCTACGACGGCTTCGGAGAGGCCTCCGTGCCGGCGGGACTCACCGGCGCCACCGCCGTGTCCGGCGGCAGCTTCCACAGCCTCGCCCTCGGCGCTCGGCCCGTCTTCACGGCCGACGCCCCTCCGGCGACGGCGCCTCTCGGAGCGCCCTTCTCCTACACCTTCGCCACCGGCGGCGCGTCGACGTTCGAGCTCGCCTCCGGGTCCCTCCCGGCCGGCCTGACCCTCACCTCCGCGGGCGTCCTCTCCGGCACCCCGACCGTCGAGGGAGCGTCCTCCTTCACCGTGTCCGCCCGCACCACCTTCGGCACCACCACCGGCGCGCCCCACACCCTCACCGTCGGACCGGCGGCGACCGCTCCGACCCTCTCGGGGACGGCCGCGGCCGGCGTGGTCGGCTCCGCCTACGACTTCACGTACACGGCGACCGGATCCCCGGCGCCGGTCGTCACCGTCGTGTCGGGCACTCTGCCTCCCGGGCTCGCCCTCGACGGCTCAGGCCGCCTCACCGGCACCCCGACCACCGCGGGGACGTACGGCTTCACCCTCCGCGCGGTGAACCCGGCGGGCACCGTCGAGGCGGCGAGCACGCTGACCGTCTCTCCGCAGAAGGCGACCACGAGGGCCGACCTGCGCGTCGACGTCTCCGCTCCGACCACCGCGGTGAAGGGGAGGACGTTCACGTACACGCTCATCACGAAGAACGCCGGACCCTCCACGTCGGCGTCCGTCTTCTCGAAGGTGGTCCTCCCCCCGACCGTGCAGTTCGTCTCCGCCACGGGCTCGTACAGCCGCATCGGGAGCATCGTGATCTTCCCGCGCTCGAGTCTCGCGAACGGGCAGACCGTCACCGAGAGGATCACCGTCACGGCCACGCGCACCGGCACCGCGACCGCCTTCGCCGCCGCGTTCTCGGTCAGGACACCGGACCCGTCAATGCGCAGCAACACCGACACCGCCGCGACGACCGTCCGCTGACGGCGGGCGCAGGAGGACGGCGGGCGGGCCTCCGGGATCGCCCGCCGTCTCGATCCGCGGGTACGGATGCATCCGGGGAATTCCCGCTCACCGGCGCCCGACCCGCGGAGGGGGCGGCTAGAGCACGTCCGCGATCGCGGCGAACGTCCCGTCCGGGTCCTCGAGCTGCATGTCGTGGTGCACGCCCGGGAGCCGGCGCACCTGCCAGCCCCGCTGCTCGAACCGCGCGGCCAGGGCGTCCGGCAGCACCGCCGGCGACTGGTCGGAGAGCACGACCGTCGACGGGACCGCCGGCGCCTCGACCGGGACCGGGTGGAAGGCGACGTCCCGGAACACGCCGACGGCCATCCGCGCGTCGAACCTCTTCTTCGCGTCGTCGAGCAGCGCGCGGATCTCCGGGCTGTAGGCGGCGCGGACCGCGGCGCTCGCCCGCGCCTGCCCGAGCTGGGCGACGCCGAGCGACAGCAGCGGTGCCGCCCAGAACAGCCGTCCGCGCAGGCCGCTCGTGGGGAGCGACAGGGCGAACCCGGGATCGAGGTAGACGGCCCGGCCGGGCGCGAGTCCGGCGACGGCACGCTGCAGCACCGCGCCGCCGAGCGAGTGGCCGACCACGCTGTGGAGCCCTGCCGGCAGCGTCTCGACCAGATCGGCGGCCATGTCGTCGATCCGGTACGACTCGGCCCGCGGGCTCTCGCCGTGCCCGCGCAGATCGACTGCGGTGACGGTGTGACGGCCGGTCGCGACGAGCCGCTCGACGAGCGGCCCCCAGGTCGCCGCCGACCCGCCGAGACCGTGCACCAGCCCGACGTGTCGCGGTCCGGATCCGGTGGTGAGGGTCTGCAGGCGCATCCCCTGATCCTGCCCGAGACGGCGCCTGAGGCGGAGGCGCCGGGCGGATGCGGAGCCTGCTGCTGCACCCTCTGCGTCGACGATCGCGCCACATCTCCTGCCATCGAGGTGTGCGCTCTTGACTCCGCCGATGCGCGCTGGGAGGTTCTCCGGATGCGGTGGCACTCCGCCGTCCGCCCGAGCAGCCGGCCGAAGAGAGGACCTCCATGACAGCGACGAGCAGAGCCACGGGAACGGTCGGCCGGACCGCCGTCGTCTTCGGGGCGGCGGGTCTCGTCGTCGGGGCCGTCGTCGGCGGAGCCGCCGTCTTCGGAGCGGGGCTCCTCCTCGACGACTCGAGATCGAGGATCACGATCCGGGACGTCACCCGCGCGGAGCTGGACGGACTCGAGCGCGCTGCCGCTCCGAGCAGGGAGGCCTGCGGAGATCGTCGTGGGTGCGTGGAGGGCGTCGACGGGCCCGGGGCGTCGATCCACCGCTACCACTCCCTCGATCTCGCGCGCCAGGCGACGGTGTACAACACGAGGGACGTCTACCGGTCGGACCGGCTCGTCGTCGAGTTCGAACCGGATCTGGGCCCCGATGAGCGGCACGACCTGATCCAGGTGATCGAAGGGACCTGGACCGGGAGCAGCGACTGACGGGCGTGAAGCGAGCCGCCCGGACGGCGTCGACGAGCGACCGGAGGGCGGGGCCCTCGACTACTCGCTCAGCGCCGATCCTCCTCCGGAATGCCCACCGGACAGGGGCCTCCGCAGGGGGTCCGCTCGGGTGCGGTCCGGGCCTACGCTCGCCCCATGCACATCCGCACTGTCGCGATGAGGCCTGGCGCCGCCGCTCTCGGGCCGGTCGGCGCGCCCCCACGGACCGCGCTGGACGACGTGCTCGCCCACCTGGTCGCGGCGCTCGCGATCGGATCCGGCCTGCTGCTGGTGCCGGCGGGCGTCGGCGGAGTGCCGCTGCTCGCCACGGGATCGACCGGAGCGAGCGCCTTCGAGGCCTGGACGCTGATCCGCACCACCGTGGCGCTGCAGGTCGGCATCGCCGTGCTCGCGATCGGTCTCGGCGCCGTGGCGCGGACGCGCGGTCCCGCGGGGACCCGAGCGGAGCGCTGGTGCGTGGTCGCCGCGATGAGCGCCGCGATCGGCGTGGTGCTGCTGGTCGTGCCGCCGGTCTGAGGACCCCCCGGGGAGCGTCGCCCACCGGCTTGTCCGGGTCGCAGTGCGCGCCCGTGACCGGACCGTCACCTCGCGCCGCGCGGCGTGATCGGATCGTTGCAGGATCCGGCACCGGCTGAGGTTCCGCATAGGACACACTCAGCGACAGGGGGCGAGCGTCCCCCGCTCATGGGGAAGCCGACCGCGATCAGCGGCTCGGAGAAAGCAGGAATCGTGCGTTCTGCGCGACGACGCCACGGCGTCACCATCATCACCACTGCGGCACTGCTGGGGGCGCTCGCGTTCCCGTCCGTCGCCCTGGCCACCGAGGTCGTCCCTGACGCCGCCTCGAGCCCCGCACCGGCCGAGCCGGCTCCCACCGCGGAGCCGACCGCGACTCCGGAGCCCACGGCGACGCCGCAGCCGGCCTCGACTCCGGAGCCCACGGCGACGCCGCAGCCGGCCTCGACTCCGGCGCCCACTCCGGCTCCGACCACCGCGCCCGTCGAGAGCGCGCAGTCGCCCCTGGCGATCGCCCTCGACCGCACCACCTACGAAGCGGGCTCGGCGTTCTCCGCGATCCCGTCGGCGGAGGGCTGGGCCGGCGGCCTGGACGTGTCCGGGACCGGTTTCCAGCCCGGCACCGTCGCCGTCGTCGTGCTCCGCGACGGCGACTCGGAGGAGGCCGTCACCACCAGCGTGATCACCGCCTCCGGCGAGCTCCGCCTCCAGGACTGGCTCCCCACCGACGCGGACGGCGTCGCGGTGGACCCGCACCTCCCGCTCCCCGGCGAGACGATCTCCGTCGTCGCGGAGGGACTCGACGCCTCGGGCGCCCGTATCGCCTCCGATGCCGTCGAGCTGACCGTGACGCAGCCCGACACGAGCGTCGTCTTCCAGAACCGGGAGGACGGCGGGGTGCTCCCGGCCGGTGCGGACATCCAGGTCGGAGAGTTCCGGATCTACGGCGTCGTCGCCTCGTTCCGCGGATTCGACCGCGGCGAGGACGTGTCCGTCACCCTCACCGCGCCCGACGGCAGCACCTCCGCCCTCGTGCCCCCCGCGCCGACCCCGCTCTCGGGCGAGGCCTTCGTCCTGCTCGACGCCGACACCATGGCGGACCAGCTGGGCACCTTCACCGTCACCGCCACGGGAGAGACCAGCGGACTCTCCGTGACGTCGTCGCTGGAGCAGGTCCCCTCGCGCACCGCGATCCGGATCTGGCCCCAGGGGGCTTCGCCCGAGCCCGCCCCGGCGGACGGACAGCCCACCAGCGGTGGCGCTCTCCTCGGCTTCGGCGCGGACGAGACCGTCTCGATCGGCGTCTTCTCGACCTCGGGTGCGCGCCAGACGCTCACGGGCGGCGGCTCGAGCCTCGAGGTCGGCGTCGACGCGCTCGGCTGGAGCCTGATCTCCCTCGGCCAGTACCCGCTGCAGGACCCGGCGAGCGAGATCTACTGCGTCATCGCCCGCGGCACGTCGAGCGGTCTCGTGGCGAGCACCTCCTACGACTACACGCTGACGGAGGAGGACCCGATCGCCGGAGAGGCCGACTGCTCCGCCGCGGTCGCCGCGGTCACGGCGCACCCTGTCGGCGCCGGGCCTGCAGGGCACCCGGCCGGCTCCGGACCCGCTGCGCAGACGGGCGGCCACCGCCCCGTCCTCGCCTCGACCGGCGTCTCGACGACCGCACCGCTCGCCCTGGCCGCCTTCGGCATCCTCGGCGGTCTCGCCCTGACGGTGCGCCGCCGCCGCGCGTAGACGACCGCGCACCGCGCACGACGGAGGCGCCCGGGCACACCGCCGGGCGCCTTCGTCGTCGCGAGACCCGTCGGGTCAGTCGGACGGCACCGCGCAGGTCTCCTCCGCCGCGGTCTGACCCGGAGCGTCGACGGCGACGGGAGCGGGATCCGTCGGAGCCGCGCCGCCCTCCGCGGGCGTCTCCGCCGCGGGCGCCTCCTCCGCCGGAGCGTCGGATGCGAGGGTCACCGGCTGGTCGGTGAGGACGCGGCTCATGAGCTCGGCGCCGACCTCGGCGTTCGGCACGACCTTGCCCGGGTAGTCCGGGTCGTCGAGCGCCGGGTACTGCACGAACACCATCTTCGAGAGGTCGACGTCCTTCAGCGCGAGGGCGAGCGAGATCATCGTCGCCGGGCTCGTGAGCGACGTCGACAGGTGCACGTTCGACGAGGTCGCCTGCGCGAGTCCGTAGAGGGCGGGGATGTTCGAGAGGGTGTCGGCCGAGCGGACGGTGCGCATCAGCGAGGCCAGGTACTGCTGCTGCGACGAGATGCGGCTGAGGTCGCTCTGGTCGCCGACGCCGTGGCGGCTGCGGAGGAACGAGAGGGCCATCGACCCGGAGACGGTGGAGGTGCCGGCGGGCAGGTCGAGTCCCGAGTCGGTGTCGAGGATCGGACCGGTGAGGCAGATCGGGACGCCGCCGACGGCGTTGCTCATCTCGATGACGCCGTTGAAGGACACCCAGCCGGCGTAGGGCACCGTCAGGCCGGTGAACTGCTGCAGGGTGTCGTTGACGCAGGCGAGCCCGCCGTACTGGAACGCGGAGTTGAGCGGGACGCCGGCGGCCGCCTCGGTGACGACGCCCGTCTCGGGGTCCGTGCAGGCGGGACGGTCCAGGATCAGGTCGCGCGGGAAGCTGATCACCGTCGCGCTGCGATGGTCGGCCGAGACGTGGAGCAGGATGTTGACGTCGTTGAGCGTGTCGTCGCGGACGCCGAACGTGTCGCCCTGCGTGGCGTCGTTGTCGGTGCCGACCACCAGGACGTCGAAACCGCCCTCGACCGCGCCCATCTGCACGTTCCCGGCGGTGGGAGGAGCGACGCCGAGGTCGACCGCGTTGTCGGCGACGTTCCGGCTGATGCTCACCGTCGCGATCGCCACGAGCGAGGTGGCGCTGACAGCGAGGACGCCGACCACCGCCGCGATCCCGACCACCACTGTCCGCACCCCGGACCGCCGCCGGAGCCGCCCGTGCCGCACCGCGCGCTCGTGAACCCTCATGCGCTCCCACCCCTCGCCCCGCCCGCCCGTTCGCGGACGCAGTCGCTCGCCAGTGTAGGCAGGCCCCCTCCGATGCGGCGCGGAACGGCCCTGCTACCGTCGTGCGCGCATCGAGGAGCGGAGGAGGAGCCGTGGAACGCCGAGTCGTCGATCCCGTCACGCAGATCGAGTGGATCGTCCCGCCGTTCGCGACGGAGGAGGACACCCTCGCCCGCGCGCGGGCCGATCGGGAGGGGCGGCTCGCCGACCTCCGCCTGTACCCGGACCACTGCGCGGAGTATCCGCTCTGGGCGGTCGACGGCCCGGTCGACGACCCGGGTGCGATCGGCGTCCCGGAGGCCCTGCACGGACCGCTGCTCCGCTGGCAGGAGCTCTGGGCCGCCGGATGCGACGTGTTCGAGGGCTGGAGGAGCGCCGAGGCGGAGGAGCGCTGGCTCGCCCTCGGCCGGGAGCTGCACACCGACCTCGAGGCCGCCCTCTGGCTGACGACCCGGGTGCTCGCCTGCTTCTGAGGACTGCTGCTCGGACATCCGCGGGAAAGCCGGCGCAACCCGTCCCCGGACCGGCCCCCGCGTGCCTACCCTGGACGGTGCGCTCTCCTCGTCTTCTGCAGCAGGTCGTCGGCAAGCTCGGCGGGCAGCGGCCCGCGGCCCCGGTGAGCCGTCGAGCGCAGCGCGCGCTCCTCGCCGAGCAGACGGTCCGCGGAGTGCTCGAGCTGGCCGTGCGGCTGGGCGAGACGCTGCTCTCGCTGGGGTCCGCGGCCGCCGAGGTGACCGAGACGATCCAGCGGGTGTGCCGCGCCTACGGCATCGAGTGCCAGGTCGACCTCACCTTCACGTCGATCCTGGTCGTGCACGACGGAGGCGACGACTCCCCCAGCGTGAGCGTGCTGCGCGTCGTCCCCTCCCGCAGCGCCGACTACGAGCGGCTCGCCCGCGTGACGGCGCTCGTCACCGCCATCACCGAGGGCTCGCCGGAGGTGCGCGTCGCCGACGCCGTCGATTCCGCCGAGGCCCGCGAGGAGGCCCGCCACCAGTTCGAGGCCGCGCACGACCGGCTCGACGCGATCCTCGTCCAGCCGCACCGCTACCGCCGCGGAGTCGTCACCCTCACGCTCGCGCTGATGGCCGCGGGCGTCGCGCTCCTGCTCGGGGGCGGACCCCTCGTCGTGCTCCTCGCCGCCGCGACGGCCGCCGCGATCGACCTGGTCAACCAGCTGCTCGCCCGCTGGGGCCTGCCCGCCTTCTTCCAGCAGATCGCCGGTGCCGCGGTGGCGACCGGAGTGGCGGTGGTGCTGCTCGCGGTCGTGCCGCGGCTGCCCGTGGAGCTGGCGGTGCTGCCGCCCGCGCTCGTCGTCGCGTCGGGGGTGGTCGTGCTCCTCGCCGGGCTCTCGTTCGTGGGAGCGGCGGACGACGCGATCAACGGGTTCCCGATCACGGCGGGCGGCCGGCTGCTCGAGGTCGGGCTGCTGACGCTGGGCATCGTCGTCGGGATCGCCGTGGTGCTCGACGGCGCGCGCTCGCTCGGGGTCGAGCTGGTGCTGGTCGACTCCTACGCCCGCCCCTGGCCGGCCGCCGTGCAGGTGCTCGGCGCCGGGGTCGCGGCCGGCGCCTGGGCGCTCTCGTCGCACACCCCGCCGCGGCCCGCGCTCATCGCCGCCCTCACCGGAGCCGGCGCGTTCCTCGTCTCCGACTCGCTGACCACCTCGGGCTTCGCGCCGCTCATGGCCAACGCCCTCCCGGCGCTGGCGATCGGCCTGCTCGGCGAGATGCTGGCCGAGCGGATGCGGGTGCCCGCCGTGGTGACGACCGCGTGCGCGATCGTCCCCCTCCTGCCCGGCCTCACCCTCTACCGCGGCGTCCTCGGCCTCACCTCGAACGCCGGCCCGAGCGCCGGGATCGAGCTCCTGCTCCAGGCGGGCATGATCGCGCTGGGCCTCGCCGGCGGAGTCACGCTCGGCCGGATCGCCTACCGCCGCCTGCGCACCCCGATCGTGCGGGCGGTGGCGCCGGTCCGCGCCCGGACCCGCCGGGACCGCGGGATCGAGCAGGCCCTCGCCGCCGACGTTCTCTACCCCGACGGCGCCGAGGCCGGGCAGGCGGACACCGCGCAGGTCGTCACGGCGCCGGGCAGCGGATCCGGCCTCACGGCGTCCGCCCCGTCGGCGTCGGCCGCGGTCGACCCCGCACCGCTGCCCGACGAGCCGACGCCGGCCGCCGAGGAGCCGTTCACCCGCACCGGGATCGTCCCGATCGTCAGCACGATCGGCGTGACGGAGCCGGTGCCGATCGTCACCGAGGAGGATCCGGCCGACCGGGGCTGACGACAGGGCCTGCTCCCGCGGTCGGCTCCTCGCCGCAGAGGGAGGCGCCGCGCCGGTCAGTCCGCGTGGCCCCGCACGACCGCGGTCCGGCGGGTGTCGATCACAATCACCGAGCCGAGCACGATCAGGGCGAGCGACACCGAGGCGAGCGTGTCGGTCAGCCAGTGGTAGCCGAGGTAGAGCCGGGCGACGATCTGGCCGGCGATCATCCCGAGCGAGAGCGCGAAGCCCCCGATCATCCAGCTCCGGGAGGAGCGGCGGGAGGCGAGGAGGAACGTGGTGATCAGGAAGAAGTCGCTCACGCCGGTGACGTGGCCGGAGGGGAACGAGAACGTGCCGTCGGGCCCGAGCAGCATGTACTCGACCGGCGGGCGCATCCGCATCACGAGGTGAGCGGCCAGCTGCACGCTGAGCATCCCGACGAGCATGCCGCCGGCCAGGAGGATCGGCCGCCAGAGGTGCCGCGCGAGGACGAACCAGAGCACGAGCACCGCCAGGATGATGACCGGCAGGTAGACCGGCCCGAAGACGGTGGCGAGCGCGTCCATCACGACCGTGCCCTCGGCGGAGCGCTTCTCGCGGAACCACTCGGCGACGACCGGATCGAGGACGGTGAGGCCGGTGCCGCTCGCGACCTGCGCGGTGAAGGCCGCGAAGAGGACGACGCCGACGCCGATGAGGCCGAAGCCGGCCCGGTCGAGGCCGCGGCGCGCCTCCGGGGCCATCACGCGCTCCTCCACGAGGAACCGCTGGTGGAAGCGGGCGCGGCGCGAGAGGGCGGGGGTGCTCATCCGCTCACCCTAGGGCTGCGGAGGCGCCGCCGACCGGGCCGTTCGCTCAGCGTCCTGCCGCGTAGTGCGTCTGGATCTGCTCCGGCGTGAGGACCGTCGAGTACACCGCGGCGTAGCGCAGGCTCCCGCCGAAGTACGAGGAGCCGACGTTCGGCCACTGGCCGCCCAGGCTGTCGTATCCGATCTTCCAGGTGCCCGTCGTGTTCTCGGCCGTGCGGTACGTGCTGTTCGAGGCGACCTTCACGCCGTCGACCCAGAGCGCGATGCCCGCCGTCGGCGAGAGCGTGGAGACGACGTGGTGCCAGAGCCCGTCGTTGACGGCTCGGGTGCTCGTGATGGTCTGCGCGGCGCCGTTGTAGACGCCGAAGACGAGCTTGCCGTCGGCACCGATGTAGGTGTGGCGGTCGTACTGGCCGCCGGGAGCGGTGGCGCCCGCGCTGAAGCTGAAGAGCTTGCCGCCGGCGTTCGTGGTCTTGAACCAGATCTCGGTGCTGAAGGTGCCGGGGTTCCTGATCTCCAGCGGCGTGCTCAGGTACTGGTTGGTGCCGTTCGGCGTCCACGAGCCGCCCGCGTCGCGCGGGCAGGCCTTGGGCGTCGCGGCGGAGCTGACCATCGCGGTCGGGAAGAGGCTGGTGGAGCGGTAGGTGCCCGGGTACTGGCCGGAGTCCGTGTCGGGCGCGGTCGTCGATCCGCTCGGCTGCGCGAGCGTGTAGGCGAAGAGCGCGGCCCCGCGGTCGGCGGCGAGGGCGCCGTCGCAGGTGAAGAACGCGGCGGCGCTGCCGACCGTGTTGGTCGAGTTCAGGATCGAGGCGGTGTACGCGCCGGAGGTGGCCGGGGCGGTGAGCAGCACGGCGGCCAGGGCGGCGGCGGCGAGGGCGGCGACGACAGACCTCGGGCGGGCGAGGAGGGTGCGCAGCCGCGCGGCCGGTGAGGCGGCGGAGAGGCGGTGCCGGCTCATGCCGTCTCCTCCTCGCGGGCGGCGCGGCGGCCGCGCTCGGCGGTCCGCTCCGGCTCCCCGGGGAGGCCGACGAAGACCGTGTAGAGCACCGGGATCGCGCAGAGCAGGACGAAGAGGACCCAGCCCCAGAACGGCAGGTGCAGAGCGGAGGAGAGGGCGTAGGCGTCTCCGTCGTGCGCCGGGATCTGCAGGCGGCCGACCTGTCCGGAGACCAGGTCCACGGGGTCGGCGCCCTCGGCGCTCACGCGGATGGGGAGGACGCCCGTCGAGACGAGCGTGGCGTTCGTCGTGCCGCTGTCGACCGTGGCCTCGAGGACGACGATGCCGACGAGCGGGCGGAGCACGAAGACGGTGACGGACGCGACGAGCGAGAGGCCGAGGATCCGCATCGACGCCCGCTGGGTGGGCGAGGCGATGAAGCGGGAGAGCAGCTGCACGAGGACGGCGCCGATGATCAGCAGCGGCAGGCCGCGCACGAGCCAGCCGAGCACCGGCAGCGCCGTGGTGACGACTCCGATGAGCTGGTCCTGGCCGGTGGCCCACGGATCGACGGCTCCGTTGATGTCGCCCTGGGTGCGGAGCGTGCCGTCGTCCGCGATCTCGACGACCCGGTGGGTGTAGGTCTCGTCGGGCGTGGTGGTGGGGTGGAAGCTGACCGCGTCGCCGACCCGGACGTCCTCGAGGGCCGTCGGCTCGGTGAGGACGAGGGTGCCGACCGGGGCGGCCGTGCCCATGGAGGGCGTCTGCACGATGAACCAGCGTCCGCCGGACGCGTGGAACAGGAGCGCCGCCGCGACCAGGACGGCCAGCAGAGCGGTCGTCGTCCCGATCAGGGCGGTGCGGAGGAGGGACCGGCGGACGCTGGTTCATCGTGCAGACGCCCTCCA
>NZ_PSWD01000011.1:0-89468 GCF_002931705.1 Rathayibacter sp. AY1C5 | reverse complement strand
CCCCCGCCCCCGATTCCGAGGCGCCCACCGGCCCCGAGGGCGGCGACCCGCGAGGAGACCGGCCGTGATTTCGCTCGGCCGGGAGAGGACGATCGCACCCGGCCGCTCGACGTTGCCGCGCTCGCCCGCACTGCCGACGTTGGCCAGCACGACGGCGAAGTAGGGCAGGACCACGGCGCCGATGGCGAAGAACAGCAGCCACCAGCCGTGGGCGAAGAGCAGGCAGATGACGCAGAGCATCCTGATGCCCATGGCGATCGAGTACTTGATCGCGCGGGAGCGCCGCTCGGCGCTCGGCGACGGCGGTAGGGAGGTGAGTGTCTCGCGTGGTTTCACAGCCCTGCAAGCCTACGTCGCGGCGGGCGGGTGCAGGCCGGGAGGGCCTCATCCCGGAATCTGTTGCGCGACGCGCCTCTAGGATGTACGGGTCGCCCGGCGCCGCACGAGCGCCGGCAGGAGGGACACCATGACCACGCCGCGCACCGTCCTCGTCACCGGGGGCAACCGGGGGATCGGCTTCGCCATCGCCCAGGAGTTCGTGGCCGCCGGTCACCGGGTCGCCGTGACCGCGCGCTCGGGCTCCGGCCCGGAGGGCTCCCTCACCGTCGTCGCGGACGTGACCGACGCCGCCTCCATCGACGCCGCGTTCACGCAGGTCGAGGCCGAGCTGGGCCCGGTCGAGATCCTGGTGGCGAACGCGGGCATCACCCGCGACACCCTGCTGCTGCGCATGACGGAGGAGGACTTCACGTCCGTCGTCGACACGAACCTCACCGGGGCGTTCCGCGTCGTCAAGCGCGCATCGAAGGGGATGCTCAAGCAGCGCTTCGGCCGCGTCGTCCTCATCTCCAGCGTGGTCGGCCTCTACGGGTCGCCGGGCCAGATCAACTACTCCTCGTCGAAGGCCGCCCTCGTGGGCTTCGCCCGCTCGCTGACCCGCGAGCTCGGCGCCCGCAACATCACCGCCAATGTCGTCGCTCCCGGCTTCATCGAGACCGACATGACCGCGGAGCTCTCGCCGGAGCAGCAGGCGGAGTACCGGAAGAGCATCCCGCTCGCCCGCTACGGCACCGCTGCCGAGGTCGCGAAGGTCACGCGCTGGCTGGCCGGCGACGAGGCGGCGTACATCTCGGGTGCCGTGATCCCGGTCGACGGCGGCCTCGGGATGGGCCACTGACCGATAAGCCCTGGGCTTATATCCGACGGATATAAGCTCTAGGCTTATGCGATGACCTCCTCCGATGTCGTCGCCGTGCTCCTGGATCTGGTGACCTCCCGCTCCCTCGTCGACCGCGCGGGTGCTCAGCGCGAGATCGAGCGGGGCTTCGCCGAGGTGGAGGCCGCGGTCCCGGCGATCCAGCCCCTGCACCCGACGGTCGGCGACGAGTTCCAGGCGATCTACCCCTCCGTCCACGCCGCGCTCCGGGCGACGCTGCAGGCGCGCCTCTCGCTCCCGGCCGGCGTCGACTGCCGCGCGGGCATCGGCCTGGGCGAGGTGCGGGTGGTCGGGTCGGGGATCGCCGGGGACCTCGAGGACGGGTCCGGCTGGTGGCGCGCGCGCGAGGCCATCGATCGCGCCCACGCGCTCGAGGACGGTGCCGTGCCCACGGCCCGCGGATGGTTCGTCGCCGGGGACTCCGGCGAGGCGGCCGTCAACGCCTACCTCCTCTCCCGCGACGCGCTGGTCGGAGCGCTCAGCGCGCGCGATCGCCGACTCGTGCTGGGGAGCCTGCGCGGAGCGTCGCAGAAGGAGCTGGGCGAGCAGGAGTCGATCTCGCAGCCCGCCGTCTCGCAGGCGCTGCGGCGCGCGGGAGCGGGCGCCCTCCTCGCCGGCGCGCGCCTGCTGGAGGAGACGTGCTGACGGCGCTGCTGCTCGCCGTGATCGGCCTCGGCGACCTCGCGCGCACGCACCTCCGCCGCCGTGCGGCCCTCCTCGCGATCCCCGTGCTCGCCGCCGCAGCCGTGACCGCAGCGCTCCTCGCCGGAGCCCCGCCGCTCGGTGCGGCGATCGTCGTCGTCCTGGCCGGAGCCTGGCTGCTGACGACCACGACCGTCGAGAACGCGCGGCCGCCCGGGGGTCTGCGTCCGGCCGTCGCCCTCGTCGCGGCGGTCCTGGTGCTGACCGCTGTCGACCGCGCCGTCGGCATCCCGACGGGGCCGCTCGCGCCGACCATCGTCGCGAGCACGCTCCCTCCGATCGAGCAGCTCGCTCTGGCGGTCGGAGCCGGGCTCTTCCTGCTGGAGAGCGGCAACGTGATCGTGCGGGCGGCACTGTTCCGCGAGCTCCCGCAGGCCGAGCCCGCGCCGCGTCCGCGCTGGAGCGAGCGGTTCGCGCGTCGGGAGCCGGCCGACGCCCGCCTGCCGGACCTCCAGGGCGGGCGCACGATCGGACCGCTGGAGCGGCTGCTGATCGCCGGCCTCACGCTCGCCGGAGCGATCGGCCTCGCCGGTGCCGTGCTCGCGGCCAAGGGGATCGTGCGCTTCCCCGAGATCTCCCGCGACGGCGGCAGCGGCGAGAAGGCGGAGTACTTCCTGGTGGGCTCGCTCGTCAGCTGGGCGCTGGCGCTCGGCTGCGCCGGACTCGTCGCGATCGCGGGCCGCTGACCTTCCTGAGGCCGGGGGAGGCGGGCCTCAGCCGCGGAGGCCGAGGACAGGCAGCAGCTGCGACAGGTCGAGGCCGCCGACGACGAGGTCGGCGCGCTCGCGCACCAGGGGCTTGGCGTTGAAGGCGACCGCGAGGGAGGCGACCGCCATCATCTCCAGGTCGTTCGCACCGTCGCCGACGGCGATCGTGCGCTGCGGCGGGACGCCCGAGAGCGCCGCCCACTCGCGGAGCGCCTCCGCCTTGGCCGCGGCGTCGATGACCGCCCCGTCGACCGCTCCGGTCAGCAGGCCGTCCCCGCAGCAGAGGCGGTTGGCCCGGACGAAGTCGAGGCCGAGCGCACCGGCGACCGGGTCGAGGACCTCGTGGAACCCTCCGGACACCACACCGACGCGGCCGCCGGCGGCGTGGACGCCAGCCACGAGCTCGGCGGCGCCGGGCGTGACGCGGACGCCCGAGCTCACACCGGGGAGCACCGACTCCGGGACCCCGGCGAGAGTGGCGACCCGCTCGCGGAGGCTCTCGCCGAAGTCGAGCTCGCCGCGCATCGCCCGCTCCGTGACGGCGGCGACGCGCTCCTCGGAGCCGGCGTGCACCGCGAGGAGCTCGATCACCTCGTCCTGGAGGAGGGTGGAGTCCGCGTCGAGGACGACGAGGAAGCGGGCAGGCGTCGCAGGACGCTCACTCATGGGCCGGTCCGATCGGTCGGGTGGGCGCGCCGGGGCGCAGAGCTCGACCCGCGGGGGTGCTACGGGTGGACGACGACGCCCTTGCCGACGACGGTGATGCCCGACTCGGTGACGGTGAACCCGCGCTCGCGATCGCGGTCGTGGTCCACGCCGACTCGAGCACCGGGCTCGACGACGACGTCCTTGTCGAGGATAGCGCGGACGACCAGCGCGTCCGGGCCGATGCGGACCTTGTCGAAGACCACCGAGTCGGTGACCGTCGCGTTCGACTCGATGACCGTCCAGGGCCCGACGACGCTGCGCTCGATGTGCGCGCCCGAGATCACGGTGCCGAGCGAGACGACCGAGTCGACCGTCGATCCCATGTTGCCCTTGCCGTCGCGGACGATCTTGGCCGGCGGGGAGTTCAGCTGCGACGAGAAGATCGGCCACTGCTGGTTGTAGAGGTTGAAGACCGGCAGCGCCGAGATGAGGTCCTGGTGGGCCTCGAAGAAGGAGTCGATGGTGCCGACGTCCCGCCAGTAGTAGCGGTCGCGGTCGGTCGAGCCGGGGACGTCGTTGAGCTTGAGGTCGTAGACGCCCGCCTCGCCGCGCGCGACGAAGTCGGGGATGATGTCGCCGCCCATGTCGTGGTCTGAAGTGGAGGACTCGCCGTCGCGGATGACCGCGTCGATCAGGGCGTCCGCGTCGAAGACGTAGTTGCCCATGGAGGCGAGGACCTCGTGCGGGGAGTCGGCCAGGCCGACGGCGTCCTTGGGCTTCTCGAGGAACTCGGAGATCATCGTCGGGACGATGCCGTCGCCCGCCTCGTCACCGGCGAGCTGGATGACGCCGAACTGGTCCGCGAGCTCGATCGGCTGGCGGATGGCCGCGACGGTCGCCTTCGCACCGGACGTGATGTGCGCGTCGATCATCTGCGAGAAGTCCATGCGGTAGACGTGGTCGGCGCCGACCACGACGACGATGTCGGGCTTCTCGTCGCGGATCAGGTTGAGGCTCTGCAGGATCGCGTCGGCCGAGCCGCTGAACCAGCGCTTGCCCAGGCGCTGCTGCGCGGGGACCGAGGCGACGTAGGAGTTCAGGAGCCCGGAGAGGCGCCAGGTCTGCGAGACGTGGCGGTCGAGCGAGTGCGACTTGTACTGCGTCAGCACGACGATCTGGGTGAGACCGGAGTTGATCAGGTTGGACAGCGCGAAGTCGATCAGCCGGTACTGCCCGCCGAACGGCACCGCGGGCTTGGCCCGGTCCGCCGTGAGGGGCATGAGGCGCTTTCCCTCGCCGCCGGCGAGGACGATGCCGAAGATCTTCTTTGACTGCATGCCACCACAGTAGGGGCTCGGGCTTCCCCGTGGACCCCGGCTGTCGCCGGGGGAGCGCCCTGTACTACGGTTCGGGGGTGCGAGTCGATCTGCTGACCAAGGAATACCCGCCCGAGGTGTACGGGGGAGCCGGTGTCCACGTGGCCGAGCTCACCAAGGCGCTGCGCAGCGACCTGGAGGTCGTGGTGCGCTGCTTCGGCGCGCCGCGCGAGGAGGAGGGCACGTTCGCGTACTCCGTCCCCGCGGAGCTCGCTGAGGCCAACGGCGCGCTGCAGACCCTCGGGGTCGACCTGCAGATCGCGCAGGACGCGGCGGGGGCCGACCTGGTCCACTCCCACACCTGGTACGCCAACGCCGCGGGGCGTCTCGCCCAGCTCCTGCACGGCATCCCGCACGTGGTCTCGGCGCACAGCCTCGAGCCGCTGCGTCCGTGGAAGGCCGAGCAGCTCGGCGGCGGCTACCGCGTCTCGAGCTGGATCGAGCGGGAGGCGTACGAGAACGCCGACGCCGTGATCGCGGTGTCCGGCGGCATGCGCGAGGACATCCTCCGCTCCTACCCGGCCCTGGACCCGGCGAAGGTCCACGTGGTCTACAACGGCATCGACCTCGACGCCTGGCACCCGGTCGAGGACGAGGCCGTCCTCGCCGAGCTGGGCATCGACCCCTCGCGCCCCTCCGTGGTCTTCGTCGGCCGCATCACCCGGCAGAAGGGCCTGCCCTACCTGCTCCGCGCCGCGGCGACCCTGCCTCCCGAGGTGCAGCTCGTGCTCTGCGCGGGCGCCCCCGACACCCCCGAGATCATGGCCGAGGTCACCTCCCTCGTCCGCAGCCTCCAGGAGGAGCGCACCGGCGTCGTCTGGATCGACCGGCACCTGCCGCGCCACCAGCTCTCCGCGGTCCTGACGAACGCGACCACGTTCGTCTGCCCCTCGATCTACGAGCCCCTCGGCATCGTCAACCTCGAGGCGATGGCCTGCGGTGCGGCGGTCGTCGGGACGGCGACCGGCGGCATCCCGGAGGTCGTCGACGACGGCGTGACCGGCCGTCTCGTCCCGATCGAGCAGGTCACCGACGGCACCGGTACCCCCGTGGACCCGGAGCGCTACGTCGCCGACCTGGCCGCCGCCCTCGCCGAGGTCGTCGCCGACCCGGAGACGGCGAAGCGGATGGGCGCCGCGGGCCGCGAGCGCGCGCAGAGCCACTTCAGCTGGACGCAGATCGCGCGGGACACCCGGGCGATCTACGACTCGCTCGTCTGAGCCTCCCGGCCGCCTCCTTTAGAATGGCTCCCATGCCCAGCGTTGTCTCGTTCGTCGATGTGTCCTTCGTCCGGAACGGCAAGCGGATCCTCGACCACGTGTCGTGGGACGTGGCCGAGGACGAGCGCTGGGTGATCCTCGGCCCCAACGGGGCGGGCAAGACCTCGATCCTGCAGATCGCCGCCGCGCAGAACTACCCCTCGACCGGTGCCGCGCACCTGCTCGAGGAGACCCTCGGCCGGGTCGACGTGTTCGAGCTGCGCCCGCGCATCGGCTACGCCTCGACCGCGATGGCGCGCCGCCTCCCGGCCGGCGAGAGCGTGCTCGACGTCGTGATGACCGCCGCCTACGCCGTCACCGGCCGCTGGAACGAGGGCTACGACGCGATCGACGAGCGCCGCGCCCGCCGCGTGCTGTCCGAGTGGAAGCTCGAGCACCTCGCCGAGCGCACCTTCGGGACGCTCTCGGACGGCGAGCAGAAGCGCGTCCAGATCGCCCGCGCGATCATGACCGACCCCGAGCTGCTCCTGCTCGACGAGCCGGCCGCGAGCCTCGACCTCGGCGCCCGCGAGGAGCTCGTCCAGCTGCTGGGCGGCTTCGCGAAGGACCCGGCGTCGCCCGCGATCGTGATGGTGACCCACCACGTCGAGGAGATCCCCGACGGCTTCACCCACGCCCTGCTCCTCCGCGACGGAGCGGTGGTGGCGGCGGGCCCGCTGGCCGAGTCCCTGACCGAGGCGACGCTCGCCGAGACCTTCGGGCTCGACATCGCTCTCACCCGCGAGAACGGGCGCTTCTCGGCCCGCGCCCGCGGCTGACCCCGGCTCCGGGGTCCGGACGCGCCGCGACTTCTGAGCGCGCTGCCGGTCTGGTATTCTCGGTAGCTGGTTCGGGCCCGTTCGCGGTGCGCCCGCCCTCATCCACCCGTTCCCGTCGACGACAGGTGCGGTTCAGGACCATCGACGACAGGACACGACCATGAAGACCGACATCCACCCCGAGTACTCCGCGATCGTCTTCCGCGACCTCGCGTCCGGTGAGACCTTCCTCACCCGCTCGACCGCGAAGAGCAGCAAGACGATCGAGCTCGACGGCGTGACCTACCCCGTCATCGACGTCGAGATCTCCTCCGCCTCGCACCCGTTCTACACGGGCAAGCAGCGCATCATGGACTCGGCCGGCCGCGTCGAGAAGTTCAACAGCCGCTACAAGAACTTCGGCAAGTAGCACTCCTCGAAGGGCCCTCGACCTCACGGTCGGGGGCCCTTCGTCGTTCCCGCGGGGCGGTCCTCAGTAGCGGTAGAAGCCCTCTCCGGTGGCCGTTCCGAGGCGGCCGCGATCGAGGTACGCCGTCTTCAGGTGGGCGGCGAAGGCCTGGGAGGCCTCGTCCGGGGCCGCGGCGGCGATGTTGTAGGCGGTCCGCAGACCGACGACGTCGAAGATCTGGAAGGGTCCGAGCGGGGCGCCGGTGCCGATCCTCCAGGTCTTGTCGATGGTCTCGTGGTCGGCGTAGCCGCCCATGAGCACACCCGACGCGGCGTTGAGGAGCGGCACCAGCAGCGAGTTCAGGACGTAGCCGGCCTTCTCCTTCTGCAGCCTGATGGGCTCGAGGCCGCTGGAGACGGCGAACTCCACGACGGCGTCGACCACGGCGGGGTCCGTGTCCGCCGTCCCCATGATCTCGGCCGTGTTCTGCGCCCAGACGCGGTTGGCGTAGTGCAGCGCGAGGAACCGGTCGGGTCGGCCGGTCGAGGCCTTCAGGTCGCTGGGGAGCAGCGTGGACGAGTTGGTCGCGAAGACCGTGCGCTCGGGAGCGAGCGCACCCAGGCGGCCGTACAGCTCCTGCTTCAGGCCCAGGTCCTCGGGGACGGCCTCGATCACGAGGTCGGCGTCGGCGACAGCCTCCGCGAGGTCGGAGGTGAGGCGGAGGGAGTCGAGCGCCTCCTGCGGTCCGCCGGCGACGCCGCCGGGCACCGACTCGTAGACGCCCGCGAGACCGCGGAGCCGCTCGCGCGCCGACTCGAGGACGTCGTCGAAGAGGTCGTAGACGGTGACGTCGAAGCCGTGGAAGGCCGACTGGAAGGCGATCTGGGAGCCGAGCACTCCGCTGCCGAGGACGGTGACCGTGCGGATCGTGGGCATGACTTCTCCTTGCGAGAGGGGGGAGGGGGAACACGTGCTCACCCGATCCCACAGCGCCGCGGTCCGCGGAGCGAGGGCTTGCGCCGACGGGCGGGCCGTGGCCGTCGGGGAGCCGGCGCGGTAGCGTCCCGGCATGGTGTCCTTCGCCGACAAGCCGATCCTGCCGTTCACGACTCCTGAAGAGTGGGACGCCTACCTCCGCGGCGAGCCCGACCCGGACGGAGCCCGGCTGAAGCTGCGGAAGAAGGCCGCCGTCGATCCGGGGATCACCTACGCCGAGGCGCTCGACATCGCGCTCTGCCACGGCTGGATCGACGGTCAGGCGGGAGCCTTCGACGAGCAGTTCAAGCTCCAGGCCTTCACCCCGCGGCGTCGCGCTAGCCCGTGGTCCAAGGTCAATCGCGATCACGTCGCACGGCTGCTGGCGGAGGGCCGGATGCTGCCGGGCGGGCTGGCCGAGGTCGAGCGGGCACGCGCCGACGGGCGCTGGGACGCGGCCTACCGGCAGCGCGATGCGGAGGTGCCGGACGACTTCCAGCGGGCGCTCGACGCGGATCCGCAGGCCCTGGCCTTCTTCGCGACCGTCGGCGGGCAGAAGCGCTTCGCGTTCCTCTTCCGCCTCTCGCAGCTGAAGCGGGCGGCGACGCGGGAGCGGCGGATCGCGGAGTACGTGGCGCTCCTGCGCGAGGGGCGCACGCTGACTTGAGGGGTCAGTGGCGGACCGGCCAGCCCCCGTCGGCGACGAAGGACTCGTCGCGGACGCGGCGCATGTACTCCTGGAAGGACTCGGCCTGGGTGCGGCACCAGTCGACCTGGAGCGCGTGCAGGGCCTCCGCGCCGACTCCGAGCTCGTCGGCGAAGGCGCGGCCCAGCGCCTGGGCGACCCGACCCGCCGCGATCGCGTCCGCGCCCGCGTCGTGCGCCTCGGTGAGGGCGACGCCGTAGTGCTCGGCGGCGAGGGTCAGGGTGCGCTTGCCCTTGCGGTAGCGGTCCACCGCCTTGTCGATCACGAGCGGATCGACGACGGGGCTCGGGTCGAGCAGCACGGGCACGCCCCAGCGGCGCGCCTCGTGGGCGAGAAGCGAGAGGTCGTAGGGGGCGTTGTAGACGACGACCGGGATGCCGCGGGCGAGGAGCGAGCGCAGCGCCTCGGAGATCTCGGCCACGACCTCGCCGGCGGGGCGGCCGTGCGCGCGGGCGTGCTCGGTGCTGATCCCGTGGACGGCGGAGGCGCCGGCCGGGATCTCGACCCCGGGATCGGCGAGCCAGGTCGTGCCCTCGATCGGCTCGCCCGCCGCGTCGATCACGCCGACGTGCGCGGTGACGATGCGGCTCGTGCGGACGTCGATGCCGGTGGTCTCGAGGTCGAACACGGCCAGCAGGTCGAACCACCGCGCCCCTTCGGAGGGGACGAGCTCCTGCTCGGCGTCGTCGAACAGCATCGGCTCGGTCTGCGTCTCGGTCGTTCCGGTGGTGCTCACGCCGACAGCCTAAAGGGGGCCTCCGACATCGGCCGGAGGCCCCTCGGCGTGCTGCCGGGTCAGCGGGCCTCGTGCGCCTTGGCGACGTGGAGCCAGAAGAAGCCCTGCGTGCCGAGTGTCATCGTCAGCGTGCCGTCGTCCGAGAATCCGGGGAAGCGGCCGCCGCCGAACAGGTCGCTGAGCGTCGATCCGGGGTTCTCCGGGTCCGTGATCGTGACCGAGACCGGGTTGTGGTTGAAGCTGAAGACGCAGAGCACCTCCTCGGGCTGGTCGCCCATCTCGGAGCCCGAGCCGGCGTAGTCCCGCACGAAGGCGAGCACCGACTCGTGGTCCGTCTCGAGGACGCGCATCGACCCCAGGCCGAACGCCGGGTGGCCGCGGCGCACGTGCAGGACGTTCCGCATCCAGTGCAGCAGGGAGCGGGACTGCGCCAGCTGCGCCTCCACGTTGACCTGGTTGTAGTGGTAGACGAGCGACTGGACGATCGGCTGCACGAGCTTGCCGGGGTCGGCGGCCGAGAAGCCGGCGTTGCGGTCGGGCGTCCACTGCATCGGCGTGCGCGACGCGTCGCGATCGTTGAGCCAGATGTTGTCGCCCATGCCGATCTCGTCGCCGTAGTACAGGAACGGGCTGCCGGCGAGGGAGAAGAGCAGGGCGTTGATCAGCTCGAGCTCGGCACGCGAGTTGTCCAGCAGCGGCGCGAGCCTGCGGCGGATGCCGATGTTCGAGCGCATCCGCGGGTCGTAGGCGTACCAGCCGTACATGGCCTGGCGGTACTCCTCGGACACCATCTCGAGCGTGAGCTCGTCGTGGTTGCGGAGGAACACGCCCCAGGCGGCGCCGCTGGGGATGTCGAACGTCTCGGAGAGCACCTTCTTCAGCTCGTTCGCCGTCTGCGCGCGGAGGGAGTAGAAGATGCGCGGCATGACCGGGAAGTCGAACGCCATGTGGCACTCGGGCTCCTCCTCCGTGCCGAAGAACGCGGCGACCTCCCGCGGCCACTGGTTCGCCTCGGCGATCAGGATGCGGCCGGGGTAGTCGCGGTCGACCATGGTGCGGAGGTTCTTGATGAACTCGTGGGTGGGCGGCTCGCCCTCTCCGTTGCCCTCGTCGGACTCGTAGAGGTAGGGGATCGCGTCGAGCCGGATGCCGTCGACGCCGAGGTCGAGCCAGAACTTGACCACGTCGTGGATCGCCTCGTGCACGGCGGGGTTCTCGAAGTTGAGGTCCGGCTGATGCGAGAAGAAGCGGTGGAAGTAGAACTGGCGGCGCTCGGCGTCGAAGGCCCAGTTCGAGTCCTCGGTGTCGACGAAGATGATGCGGATGTCCGGCCACTTGTCGTCGGTGTCGTTCCAGACGTAGAAGTCGCCGTAGGGGCCCTCGGGGTCGGACCGGGACTGCTGGAACCACTCGTGCTGGTCGCTGGTGTGGTTGAGCGGGAAGTCCATCACGATGCGCATGTTGCGCTCGTGGGCCTTCCGCACGAGGTCGCGGAAGTCCTCCATCGTGCCGAACTCGGGGAGGATCGCCTTGAAGTCGGAGACGTCGTAGCCGCCGTCGCGCAGAGGCGACATGTAGAACGGCGGGAGCCAGAGGGCGTCGATGCCGAGCCACTGCAGGTAGTCGAGCTTGGAGGCGAGCCCGTTGATGTCGCCGGCGCCGTCGCCGTTGGAGTCGTAGTACGACCGGATCATCACCTCGTAGAACACCGCCCGGCGGTACCACTGGGGGTCGAGGGCGAGTCCGGGGAGTTGGATCGGCGACGTGAAGCTCACGGTGCTCCTTCTGCTGCTGCCTGAGCGGATGACCGTCTCGCGAGACGGGTGGGCGGTGCGCCGTGTTGCGAGCGCGTGATCATGCTCCCGGCTCGGATCGAGGCCACGCAAGGCGTTGCGGCCAGATCTTCGACGGGCTTTCCCTACGATAAGGAACGCGATGACCACTCCCTCCCCCTACGCCTCCGATCTCGGCCGTGTCCCCGTCCGCGAGGCCGCGGTGGACGTCGCCGGATCCCGCACCGCCTACTGGACCTACGGCGCTCCGGACGCCTCGACCGTCCTCGTGCTGGTGCACGGGTTCCGCGGCGAGCACCACGGCCTCGAGCCCGTCGTCGCCCGTCTGCTCGCCGGGGGAGCGGACGTGCGGGTCGTCGCTCCCGACCTGCCCGGCTTCGGCGCCTCGACCCCGATGACGCGCCTGCCGCACGACGTGGACGGCTACGCCTCCTGGCTCGGCTCCTTCCTCGACGCGCTGGGGCTCCGCGGCGAGGCGGCCGTCCTCGGCCACTCCTTCGGCTCGATCGTCGCGGCCGCGGCCGTCGCCGACGGACTGCCCGCTCCGCTCCTGGTGCTGGTCAACCCGATCGGCGCGCCCGCCCTGCAGGGTCCCCGCGGAGTCCTGACCAGGCTCGCCGTCCTCTACTACAGGCTCGGCGCGCTCCTGCCGGGGCCCCTCGGACGCCGCCTGCTCAGCGACCCGCTGATCGTGCGGGTGATGAGCCTGGCGATGGTGAAGACGAAGGAGCCGGCGCTGCGACGCTTCGTGCACGACCAGCACGACCGCTACTTCAGCGCCTTCGCCTCCCGCGACACGGTCCTCGAGGCGTTCCGCGCCTCCGTCTCGCACGACGTCGGCGAGTACGCCTCCCGGATCGGCGTGCCGACGCAGCTGATCGCCGCGGCGCAGGACGACATCACTCCGCTCCCGGCGCAGTACCGCCTGCTCGAGAGGCTGCCGCACGCCCGCCTGCACGTCATCGACGGAGTCGGCCACCTGATCCACTACGAGACGCCGGACGAGGCCGCCGCCGTGCTGCGGACGGCCCTCGAGGAGGGGATCGACCGATGAGGATCGTCGTCGACTGCCGGTACACCCGGCTCGAGCGGCACGACGGGATCAGCCGCTACACCGCGGAGCTCGTCCGCGAGCTCGCGAAGCTGCACGACGTGACCATGCTGATCAGCGACCGCCGCCAGCTCGCGATGCTCCCGTCGCTCCCGTGGGAGCGCGTGACCGGGCCGACCAGCCCGTTCGAGCCGTTCGTCGCGCTGCTGGTGAACCGGCTGCGGCCCGACGTGGTCTTCTCGCCGATGCAGACCATGGGCTCGCTCGGCCGCCGCTACCGGCTCGTCCTGACCGTGCACGACCTCATCTACTACCGCCACCGCACTCCGCCGCGCGACCTGGCCGCTCCCGTGCGGGCGCTCTGGCGGCTCTACCACCTCGCCTGGTGGCCGCAGCGGAGGCTCCTCCAGCGCGCCGACGCGGTCGTCACCGTCTCGGAGACCACCCGCGACCTGATCCGCTCCCACCGCCTCACCACCCGGCCGGTGGTCGTCGTCCCGAACGCGGCGACCGAGCCCGACGAGGCGAGCGCCGCTCTGGCGGGATCGCTGCCCGACCGGTCGGCCGGGCGCTCGCTCGTCTACATGGGCTCGTTCATGCCCTACAAGAACGTCGAGACGCTCGCGCGCGCGATGCGGCTTCTGCCCGACTACGAGCTGCACCTGATGAGCCGGGCGAGCGACGAGACCGTCGAGACGCTCCGGGCCCTGGCGCCGACCGCGAAGCTGGTGTTCCACCAGGGGGCGCCGGACGCGGAGTACCGCGCGGTGCTCGCGCGGGCGACCGCTCTCGTGACGGCGAGCAGGGACGAGGGCTTCGGGATCCCGCTGGTCGAGGCGATGGCGCTCGGGACGCCGGTCGTGGTGAGCGACATCCCGATCTTCCGCGAGATCGCACAGGACGCCGCCGTGTACGTCGACCCGTCGAGCGCGAAGGGCATCGCGGACGGTGTGCGGTCGCTCGAGGACGGCGCCGTGTGGCGGACGCACTCGGCCCGGGCGACGGAGCGGGCCGCGGCCTTCTCCTGGCGCGACTCCGCCCGGGTGCTCTTCGGGCTCCTGCAGGATCTCGGCCGGCGCTGACGCGGGGCCGGCGATCGGACCGCCGCCGGGAGGCGGGGCCGTCAGGCTCCCGGGGCCGGGCTGAGCACGTCGTCGAGGTCGACGTCCGCCACGACCACGTCGCCGGAGTCGTCGACGCCGACGATGCGCAGAGCCCCGTCGACGATCGCGAAGTCGTGCCGGGAGCCGTTGCCGACCGAGACGCCGTGCGCGGGGAGGTCCTCGCTGCTGAGCGCGCGGATCAGGCTGCCGATGACCGCACCGTGCGTGGCGACGACGACGGACGCGTCGGGGAAGCGCTCGGCCACCTCGAGCAGCGCGGCGGTCGCCCGCTCGACGACCTCGGCGCGGGTCTCGCAGCCGGGGATCGGCGCGCGCTCGATGCCTCCGGGGAAGCGCTCGGCGAGCTCGGGACCGGTCATCCCCTCCGCCTCGCCGTAGGCGCGCTCGGCCAGGCCCGGCGCCGCCAGCGGCTCGTCGAGTCCGAGACCGCGCGCGATGATCGCTCCGGTGTCGAAGGCGCGCTGCAGCGGACTGGCGACCACCGCGTCGAAGCGCCGGTCGGCGAGCAGCCGCGCCGCCGCCCGCGCCTGGGCGCGCCCGGTCGCATTGAGCGGGATGTCGCTCCTGCCCTGGATGCGCCGGGCGGCGTTCCAGTCGGTCTGGCCGTGGCGGACGAGGGTGAGCTGGGTCACAGGGGCCTCTCGGGAGGTCGGGTGCGGAGCGGGCGGGAGCTCAGAGGGCGGCGGTGCGGCGCGCGGGCAGGCGCTCGGCGAGCTCGCGGAGCACCTCGCTGGTGCCGCCGTCGATCTTGATGCTCGCGCGCGAGTCGCCCTTGGTGGTGCCGCGGTTGACGATCACGATCGGCATCCGGGCGCGACGGGCGATCTCGAGGAAGCGGATGCCGGAGTTGACCACGAGCGACGAGCCGGCCACGAGCAGCGCGTCGGCGCCCGCGACGATGGCGCGCGCCTCCTCGAACCGCTCGGTCGGGATGAACTCGCCGAAGAAGACGATGTCCGGCTTCAGGATCCCGCCGCAGACCGTGCACTCGGGGACGGTCATCGCCGAGACGTCGTGGACCTCGGCGTCGCCGTCGGGGTTGAGGGAGGAGACGTCGGGGTCGTCGAGCCAGGGGTTGAGCGCCTCGATCCGCTCGGCCACCGCGTCGCGGGCGAAGTACTGGCCGCAGGTCATGCAGCGCACACGGTCCGCCGAGCCGTGCAGATCCACGACGCGGCGCGAGCCGGCCCGGACGTGCAGGCCGTCGACGTTCTGGGTGACGACGCCCGTGAGCAGGCCGCGCTCCTCGAGCCGGGCCAGGGCCCGGTGGCCGTCGTTGGGGAGCGTGCTGGTGAAGCGGCGCCAGCCGAGCTGGCTGCCGGCCCAATACCGGCGGCGGTAGTCGGGATCGGCGACGAACTGGGAGTAGGTCATCGGGCTGCGCACCGGTGCCCCGGCTCCGCGGTAGTCGGGGATGCCCGAGTCGGTGCTCATGCCCGCGCCGGTGACGGCGGCGATGCGGCGCCCGCTGAGGAGTTCGACGGCCTGCTCGACCGCGAGCGCCTCGGGGCCCTCGGCGACCGGTGTCGAACTCGACTCCATGCGCGCCTCCTTCGAGGGCCGTTCGAGCGGCCCCTGGACGAGTTTAGTCCGCGCCGTGCCCTAGATTGCCGGGATGCCGATCGTGCACATCACCGACCTCGACCACCCGCTCCTCGCCGACTACCACCGCCTCACCGACGTGGCGCTGCGGCGGGTGCTGGAGCCGGAGGGCGGTCTGTACATCGCCGAGTCGGCCAAGGTGATCGAGCGGGCGCTCGACGCCGGGCACCGTCCCCGCTCGGTCCTGGTGCAGGAGAAGCGGCTGCCGGACGCGGCCGGGGTGCTCGAGCGTCATCCCGAGGTGCCGGTCTTCGTGGCACCGGATCCGCTGATCGAGGAGCTGACCGGGTTCCACCTCCACCGCGGAGCGCTCGCCTCGATGCACCGTCCGCCGCTGCAGCCGATGGCCGAGCTGCTGGAGGGCGCGCGCCTCGTCGTGATCCTGGAGGACCTGGTCGACCACACCAACGTCGGCGCCGTCTTCCGCGCCGCGGCCGGCATGGGCGCGGACGCGGTGCTCGTGACGCCGCGGTGCGCGGACCCCCTGTACCGGCGCAGCGTCCGGGTGAGCATGGGCACGGTCCTGCAGGTGCCGTGGACGCGCACCCCCGAGTGGGCACCGGCTCGCCGCGCTCTGGAGGAGGCCGGCTTCTCGGTCGCCGCGCTGGCGCTCGCTCCGGACGCGGTGCCGCTCGACGAGTACGCGGCGGCTCGCCCCGAGCGCGTCGCGATCGTCCTGGGCGCCGAGGGGGACGGGCTCAGCCGCGCGGCGCTGGACGCCTCGGACACCGTCGTCACCATCCCGATGCTGCACGGCGTCGACTCGCTCAACGTGGCCTCGGCGAGCGCCGTCGCACTGTGGGCGCTGACCCGCGGGCGCTGACCGCCCGGCTCCGGCGCTCGGCGGCCCCGCGGTGACCTGCTGCTGACGCTCCCGACGCTGGATCGGGGTCGGTGCCGCGCGTCACCCGCCGCGTCCGACGACGGGGCGGCGTCCGGGACGGGTGAGAGGCCCGCCCGTACGATGACGGAATGACCTCCCCGACCCGATCCGACGACGCCCTCGACCTGTTCGGGGAGCCCGCCGCGCCGGAGCCGCGACCGCGTCGACGGCGCGGGGCGGTCGTCGCCGGTCTCGTCGCCGCGACCGTGCTGGTCGGTGGAGGCGGTGCCTACGCGACCAACGCGGCGACCGCGGAGCTGCCGACGGCGAGCGCCGTCGCGGTGGACCCCGTCTCGAGCACCGTCGACGCGCCCGCTCTGGCCTGGCCTGCCTACGGCTCCGGCGCCGTGGCGGCCGTGGGCATCGACGGGACGGAGGAGGACGGGCTGCTCGCCCGCTACGGCTCCACCGGAACCGTGCCGACGGGGAGCATCGCCAAGGTCGTCACCGCTCTCGTCGTCCTCGCGGCGAAGCCGATCGCGGCGGGGACGGACGGGGAGACCATCACCTTCACGAGCGCGGACGTGCAGTACTACAACGACACCCTGGCCGAGAACGGCTCGAACGCTCCGGTCACCGCGGGTCTGCAGCTGACCGAGCGGGAGGCGCTGACCGCCATGATGCTCCCGTCCGCGAACAACTACGCGAAGTCGCTCGCGATCTGGGCGTACGGCTCGGAGGACGCCTTCCTCGCCGCGGCGCGCGGCTGGCTCGACGGGCAGGGGCTCGAGCGGACCTCCCTCGCCGACACCAGCGGGCTCTCGCCGGCGACGGTCAGCACGACGGCCGAGATGGTGCGCCTGGGCGAGCTGCTGATCGCGGACCCGGTGCTCGCTCCGATCGTCGCGATGCCGACCGCGGTCATCCCGGGGGTCGGCGAGGTCGACAACACCAACTCGCTCCTCGGCCGCTCGGGAGTGGACGGGATCAAGACGGGGACGACCGACGAGGCGGGCTCGTGCCTGCTGTTCTCGCTCGACTCGACCGTCGAGGGCCGGCCGGTCACCCTGGTCGGCGTGGTGGTGGGCGCGCGCACGCACCCGCAGCTCGCCGCGGACGTGCTGACCCTCGTCCCGACCGTCGAGGCGGGCTTCCGGACCGTCCCGCTGACCGTCGAGGGCCAGGACTACGGCACCCTCACGAGCGCCTGGGGGGAGACGGCGACGGCCGAGACCGCGGAGGCGCGGTCCGTGCTGGTGTGGGGCGCGGTCTCGACGACGACCACGGTCGCCCTCGATCCGCTCGAGACCGTCGCCGACGGCGAGCGCGTGGGGACCGCGACCGTCGACGTCAACGGCACCCCGTACGAGCTTCCCCTCGTCGCCGACGGGTCGATCGAGGACCCGGGCTTCGCCTGGCGCCTCGGCCACCCGGCCGAGCTGTTCGGCTGAGCGCGGGGCGAGCCGCCGCCTCCCGGGAGCGGATCAGGCCAGGGGATCCGCGGCCCTATCGCCGATGATCCGCACGCCGGCGGTCGCGATGTCCTCGGCGACCTCCTCCGGCGTCGCGTTGCCCGGCACGACCGAGCCCGGCTCCGAGGCCGCGGGATCGATGCTCCAGCGCTCGGCGGAGGGCCGCTTGGCGGTGATGAAGTCGCCGGAGGACTGGTGGCGGACTCGGCGCAGCACCCAGGGCACGAGGTACTCCCGCGCCCACTGGATGTCCTCCGTGCGGGCGGCACGCCACGTGCGGGCGTGCAGCGGCTCCGGGGCGAGGGGGCGCAGGTCGTTCTCGACGTTCAGCGACTCGAGGACCATGCGCGCGACCTCGTGGTGGCCGTGCGGGTTGAGGTGCAGGCGGTCCGGCGCCCACATCCGCACGTCCTGGATCTCCTGGAGGGACCACTGGTCGGCGACGATGCAGTCGTACCGCTTGGCCAGCGCCCGCAGGTTCTCGTTGTAGATCGCGACCTTCCCGCGGATCCGCCCGAACACGGGGGAGAAGCCCACGTCCACTCCGGTGAAGAGGACGACGGTCGCCCCGTCGGAGCGGAGCCGGGCGAGGCCCGACTCGAAGCGGGACGCGATGTCGTCGGGGTCGGTCCCCGGGCGGATGACGTCGTTCCCGCCCGCGGAGATGGTGATGAGGTCGGGGCGCAGCTCCAGGGCGGGCTCGACCTGCTCGTCGACGATCTGCTGCAGGAGGCGGCCGCGCACCGCCAGGTTGGCGTAGGCGAAGTCCTCGTTCTGGCTGCCCAGGACCTCCGCCACGCGGTCCGCCCAGCCGCGGTGCCCGCCGGGGCTGCCGGGCTCGGGATCGCCGATCCCCTCGGTGAAGGAGTCGCCCAGGGCGACGTAGCGGGACCACGGATGACGCTGCTCGACCATCCCTCCATCATGCTCCGCACCCGGCCGCCGGTGGCACGGCGCGACACGCCGTGCGCCTCCCGGCGGGCCGCGGAGACCGAGCCGCTGTCGGAGGCGTCGGCTAGATTCGGTCCACGTGAACAGTCCCTCGAGCTTCGGTCATCAGGTCGGCACCTCCGCCGCTGAGCACCTGTCCCCGTCGTTCCCGGGCAGGGCACCGTGGGGTACCGCGAACAAGCTCCGCGCCTGGCAGGCGGAGGCGCTCGAGGCCTACTTCCAGCACGAGCCGCGCGACTTCCTGGCCGCCGCGACCCCGGGCGCGGGCAAGACCACCTTCGCGCTGCGGCTGGCCGCCGAGCTGCTGCACAACCGCACGGTCGACCGGATCACCGTGGTCGCGCCGACGGAGCACCTCAAGCGCCAGTGGGCCGAGGCCGCGCACCGCGTCGGCATCCGCCTGGACCCGACCTTCACCAACCGCATGGGCCGCCACGCCCGCCACTACCACGGCGTCGCCGTCACCTACGCGCAGGTCGCGGTCCGCGCCGAGCTCCACCGCGAGCTCACCCTGTCCGGGCGCACCCTCGTCATCCTCGACGAGGTGCACCACGCCGGCGACGCGCTCAGCTGGGGCGACGCGGTGCGCGAGGCCTTCGAGCCCGCCGTCCGCCGGCTCTCGCTGACCGGGACGCCGTTCCGCTCGGACACGGCAGCGATCCCGTTCGTCAGCTACCTGCCGGACGAGGAGGGCATCCGCACCTCGCTCACCGACTACGCCTACGGCTACGGCCGCGCGCTCGCGGACGGCGTCGTCCGGCCGGTGCTGTTCATGGTCTACGCCGGGCAGATGCGCTGGAAGTCGAAGGCCGGCGACGAGATGGAGGCGCGGCTCGGCGAGGGCAACACCAAGGACATCACCTCGCAGGCCTGGCGGACCGCGCTGGACCCGAAGGGCGACTGGATCCCCTCTGTCCTCCGCGCCGCGAACACCCGCCTCACCGAGGTGCGGCGCGCCGTGCCCGACGCCGGCGGCCTGGTCATCGCGACCGACCACTACACCGCGCGCGCCTACGCCGCGATGCTCCGCGAGATCAGCGGCGAGACCGTCACCGTCGTGCTCTCCGACGAGAAGGAGGCGAGCGACCGGATCGAGGAGTTCGCGAAGGACACCAGTCGCTGGATGGTCGCGGTCCGCATGGTCTCCGAGGGCGTCGACGTGCCGAGGCTCGCCGTCGGCGTCTACGCGACATCGGCGTCGACTCCTCTGTTCTTCGCCCAGGCGATCGGCCGCTTCGTGCGCGCGCGGCGCCGCGGCGAGACCGCCTCGGTGTTCCTCCCGAACGTGCCTGGCCTGCTCGCGCTGGCGGGCTCGATGGAGCTGCAGCGCGATCACGCCCTCGACCGCAGGACCTCCGACGACGAGGAGTACCCCGAGGCCGACCTGATGGCCGACGCCGAGCGCAGCGACAAGGCGTCCTCCGATCTCCTGGAGGAGGGCCGCTTCGAGTCGATCGGCTCGGCCGCCACCTTCGACCGCGTCGTCTACGAGGGCGCCGAGTTCGGGATGGAGGTCGAGGTCGAGAGCGAGGAGGAGCTCGACTTCATCGGCCTGCCGGGGCTCCTCGAGCCCGACCAGGTGCGGGAGCTCCTCCAGCACCGGCAGCAGCGGCAGGCCAAGCGCGCCGGCAGCCGCGCGGGGGCGGCGGCCCCGGCCGAGCCGGTGAGCGAGATCCCGGCACCGCTCTACCGCACGCTCAAGGAGCAGCGCAGCCTGCTCAACTCCCTGGTCGGCCTGTGGGCACGGGGGACGGGCGAGTCGCACGGCCAGGTGCACACCGAGCTGCGCCGGCTCTGCGGCGGACCCGCGGTGGCGCAGGCGAGCGTGACCCAGCTGCAGGCGCGGATCGATCTCCTGCGGCGCAGGCTCGGCTCGCACTGATCGCGGTGAGGCGCCCCGGTACGTGGCGCCGCGCTCTCGACGACGGAGCCGATCGCTGCTCCTGTCCAGCCCGGCCGGCCCCTCCGCGTGCACCGGACAGTCCCTCCGGCGCGTTCTAGCCGATGCACCCGGCGCGGCGCCAGCCCTCCCCGGCGGACCGGGCGCGACCGTACTGTTCGAGCGTGACCCACCGGAACGACCTGCCCGCTCACGCGCCCGCAGGACGAACCGGACGGCGGTTCCGGCCGCCGGTCGTGACCACCGGAGGAGGACCGCGCGATGAGCGCTGACCGTCAGGGGAATGCTCGAGACACGCTCGCTAAGCTGAGCAGTCGGTCCGTCGCGGAAGTGACGGACCATCACCCCCGACGTCGGGCATCCGCAGACCGCACATCGGCGTCTCCCGGACTGCCCGAGAACAATCCCCTGAGGAGTCTCGTGGAGACCTGGCCCGGAACCGCCTACCCGTTGGGCGCGACGTTCGACGGAAGCGGCACGAACTTCGCCCTGTTCAGCGAGATCGCCGAGCGCGTCGAGCTGTGCCTCTTCGAGGAGGACGGCACCGAGACGCGCGTCGAGATCCAGGAGTCGGACGCCTACGTCTGGCACTGCTACCTCCCGCAGGTCCAGCCGGGCCAGCGCTACGGCTTCCGCATCCACGGACCGTACGACCCCGATGCCGGCCACCGCTGCAACCCGAACAAGCTGCTGCTGGACCCCTACGCGAAGGCGATCTCGGGGGAGATCGACTGGGACCAGTCCCTCTTCTCGTACACCTTCGGCGACCCGGACTCGACGAACGACGAGGACTCGGCGCCGCACATGATGATGGGCGTCGTCATCAACCCCTTCTTCGACTGGGCCGGTGACCGCCGCCCGCGCACCTCCTACGACAGCACCGTGATCTACGAGGCGCACGTGAAGGGGCTAACCAAGACGCACCCCGACGTGCCGGAGGAGCTCCGCGGCACCTACGCCGGAGTCGCCCACCCCGCGGTGATCGACCACCTCAAGCACCTGGGCGTCTCGGCGATCGAGCTCATGCCCGTGCACCAGTTCGTGAACGACTCCACGCTGATGGACAAGGGCCTCTCGAACTACTGGGGCTACAACACGATCGGCTTCTTCGCTCCGCAGAACACCTACTCCTCCACGGGCGACCAGGGCCAGCAGGTCCAGGAGTTTAAGAGCATGGTGAAGGCGCTCCACGCGGCCGGCATCGAGGTCATCCTCGACGTGGTCTACAACCACACGGCGGAGGGCAACCACCTCGGCCCCACCCTGTCGTTCCGCGGCATCGACAACGAGGCGTACTACCGCCTCGTCGACGACGACAAGCGCTACTACATGGACTACACCGGCACCGGGAACACCCTGAACGTGCGACACCCGCACTCGCTCCAGCTGATCATGGACTCGCTGCGCTACTGGGTGACGGAGATGCGCGTCGACGGCTTCCGCTTCGACCTCGCCTCGGCGCTGGCACGCGAGTTCTACGACGTCGACCGGCTCTCCACCTTCTTCGAGCTCGTCCAGCAGGACCCGGTGGTCTCGCAGGTGAAGCTGATCGCCGAGCCGTGGGACGTCGGGCCCGGCGGCTACCAGGTGGGAAACTTCCCGCCCCAGTGGACGGAGTGGAACGGCAAGTACCGCGACACGGTCCGCGACTTCTGGCGCGGCGAGCCGTCGACGCTGGGGGAGTTCGCCTCGCGCCTCACCGGCTCGGCCGACCTCTACGCGCACTCGGGCCGCTACCCGGTCGCCTCGATCAACTTCGTCACGGCGCACGACGGCTTCACCCTCCGGGACCTGGTCTCGTACAACGAGAAGCACAACGACGCCAACGGCGAGGACGGCAACGACGGGGAGTCGCACAACCGCTCCTGGAACCACGGCGTGGAGGGGCCCACGGACGACCCGCGGGTGCTCGCGCTCCGGGCACGCCAGCAGCGGAACTTCCTCGCGACGATGCTGATCTCCCAGGGCGTCCCGATGATCCTCCACGGCGACGAGCTGGGCCGGACCCAGAACGGCAACAACAACACCTACGCCCAGGACAGCGAGCTGACCTGGATCGACTGGGCGCACGCCGACCGGCCGCTGCTCGAGTTCACCGCGGCGCTCATCCGCCTGCGCGCCGAGCACCCGACCTTCCGACGCATGCGCTTCTTCGACGGCCGCCCCGTCCTGCGCGGCGACGGCGAGCCCCTGCCCGACATCGTCTGGTTCACCGCCGCCGGCACCGAGATGTCCCCGTCCGACTGGGACTCCGGTCTCGGCCGATCGGTGGGCATCTACCTCAACGGCAACGGGATCCGCGAGCGCGACCAGCGCGGACGCCCCGTCACCGACGACAGCTTCCTCCTGTACTTCAACGCCGACGACGTCGACGTCGAGTTCGCGATCCCGAGCGACGAGTACGCGCTCGAGTGGAGCGTCCTCGTCGACACCGCCGGTGCCGAGGCGGACTCGATCCCGCGTCCGGCGGGGGCGATGCTCACCGTCCAGGCGAAGTCGCTCGTCATCCTCCAGGAGCACAGCACCCCCGAGCCCGAGGTCGACCACTCGGTCGCCGCCTCGCTCGCGTCCCTGGCCGCCACCTCGGCCATCCCGATCGTCTCCTCGACCGGACCCACCAGCCCCCACGCCGAGTCGACCGACTCCGCGACCGCACCCTCGACAGGAGCCTGACGTGCGTCTGCCCGCCTCCACCTACCGCCTCCAGATCCGGTCGGCGTTCGACCTCGACGACGCCGCCCGCGTCGCCGACTACGTGCGCGCGCTCGGAGCGGACTGGCTGTACTTCTCGCCGCTGCTGAAGGCCGAGCCCGGCTCGGACCACGGCTACGACGTGGTGGACCACACCGAGGTCGATCCCGACCGCGGTGGCGCGGCCGGCCTGGCGAACGCCTCGGCCGCGGCGCGGGCGGAGGGCCTCGGCGTCCTCATCGACATCGTCCCCAACCACATGGGCGTCGCGACCCCGAGCGAGAACTCGTGGTGGTGGGACCTGCTGAGGAACGGGAAGTCCTCCCGCTACGCCACCGCCTTCGACATCGACTGGGAGGCGGGGGGCGGGAAGCTGCGCGTGCCTATCCTCGGCGACGGTGCGAGCGAGGGAGACAGCGACAGCGAGCTCGACGCGCTCGAGGTCGTCGGCGACGAGCTGCACTACTACGAGAACCGCCTGCCGATCGCGCCCGGCACCGCCGAGCCCGGCGACTCCGGCCGCACGGTGCACGAGCGCCAGAGCTACGAGCTCGTGAACTGGCGCCGCGCCGATGCCGAGCTGAACTACCGCCGCTTCTTCGCGGTGAACACCCTCGCCGCCATCACGGTCGAGCGGCCCGAGGTGTTCGACGCCTCGCACTCTGAGATCGTCCGCTGGTTCACCGAGGGGCTCGCAGACGGCCTGCGCGTCGACCACCCGGACGGCCTGGCCGACCCGGGCGGATACCTCGACGACCTGGCCCGCGCGATCGGCGGCGCGCCGATCTGGGTCGAGAAGATCCTCGAGGGCGACGAGGAGCTCCCGCCGCACTGGGCGACCGTCGGCACCACGGGCTACGACGCCCTGGCCGACGTCGACCGCATCCTGGTCGACCCCGACGCCCGCCCCGTGCTGGAGGGCCTCGACGCCGAGCTCACGGGGAAGGGCGCCCCGCTGCAGTGGGCCGACCTCATCCACGACACCAAGCGCGGCATCGCCGACGGCATCCTCCGCTCCGAGGTCCTGCGGCTGGCCCGCCTGATCCCCGGCATCGAGGGGGCGGACGACGCGCTGGCGGAGCTCCTGGCGACCTACCCGGTCTACCGCAGCTACCTCCCGTACGGAGCGGAGCACCTCGAGCACGCCCGCGTCGACGCCGTGCGCCGCCGCCCAGAGATCCGCGCGACCATCGACGAGGTCGCCGCGGCGCTCGGCGAGACCGGCACGCCGGTGTCCGTGCGCTTCCAGCAGACCTCCGGCATGGTGATGGCGAAGGGCGTCGAGGACACGGCGTTCTACCGCTTCAGCCGCCTCACCTCGCTGAACGAGGTCGGAGCGGACCCGGACGAGTTCGCGATCGACCTGGTCGAGTTCCACCGCCGCCAGGCCGTGCGCCAGGCCTCGTTCCCCGCCTCGCTCACCACGCTCTCGACCCACGACACGAAGCGCGGCGAGGACACCCGTGCCCGCATCACCGCACTGGCCGAGGACCCGGAGGCGTGGGCGGCGACTCTCCGCGAGCTCCACGACCTCGTCGGCTTCGGCGACGGCCCGATCGAGCACCTGCTCTGGGAGGCCGTCGTGGGGACCTGGCCCGCGAGCCGCGAGCGCCTGCACGCCTACGCCGAGAAGGCGTCGCGCGAGGCCGACGACTCGACGCACTGGACCGCTCCTGACGAGCAGTTCGAGAAGCGGATGCACGCGGCGATCGACGCGGCGTTCGACGAGCCCGCCGTCCGCCGGCTGGTCGAGCAGACCGTCGAGCGGGTGTCTGCCGCCGGCTGGTCGAACGGCCTCGCCGCGAAGCTCGTGCAGATCACCGCCCCGGGCATCCCGGACGTCTACCAGGGCAGCGAGCTCTGGGAGACCTCCCTCGTCGACCCGGACAACCGCCGCGAGGTCGACTTCGGGCAGCGTCGAGCGCTGCTGGAGCGGATCGACGGCGGCTGGAAGCCCGCGATCGACGCCGAGGGAGCCGCGAAGCTCCTCGTCACCTCACGCGCCCTCCGGCTCCGCCGCGACCGCCCCGAGCTGTTCACCCGCTACGCCGCCGTCCCCGCGATCGGGCCCGCCGCCGAGCACGCGATCGCTTTCGACCGCGGCGGCGCGCTGACCGTCGCGACCAGGCTCCCCGAGGGCCTTGCCGCTTCGGGCGGGTGGAACGGCACGGTCGTGGTCCTGCCCGGGCACCCGATGGAGGACGTCCTCACCGGCCGCACCTTCGCGGGAGGAGTGACTCCGGTCGCCGAGATCCTCGCCGACTACCCCGTGGCACTGCTCGCCCCGGTCTCCTGACCGGTTCCGCACCGCACCGCAGACCGATCCGACCCCTCCTGGAGACAGCAGTGATCAGCACGACTCCCTACCGCTACGCACTCCCGACGACCGGGCCCGAGCGGTTCGACGTCTGGGCCCCCGAGGCCTCGACGGTCGAGCTCCTTCTCGGCGACGACTCGTCGCTGACGATGACCCGCCACGGAGACGACGGATGGTGGCGGGCGCCCGCGTCGGCCCCGGCCACCGGCGAGGTCGACTACGGGTACCGGGTGGACGGCAGTGGTCCGCTGCCGGACCCCCGCTCGCGCCGCCAGCCGAAGGGCGTGCACGAGCTCTCGCGCACGTTCGACCCCTCGGCGCACGAGTGGGGCGACTCCGCCTGGACCGGGCGCGAGCTCGCCGGCGCCGTCATCTACGAGCTGCACCTCGGCACGTTCACACCCGAGGGCACCCTGGACGCGGCGGCGGAGCGATTCGAGCACCTGCGCTCGATCGGCGTGGACTTCATCGAGCTGCTGCCGGTCAACGCGGTGAACGGAACGCACAACTGGGGCTACGACGGCGTCCTCTGGTACGCCGTGCACGAGCCGTACGGCGGACCCGAGGCGTACCAGCGCTTCGTGGACGCCGCCCACCGTGCCGGCCTCGGCGTGGTCCAGGACGTCGTCTACAACCACCTCGGCCCGAGCGGCAACTACCTGCCGGAGTTCGGCCCGTACCTCAAGAACGAGAAGGCCAACACCTGGGGCAGCTCGATCAACCTCGACGGCGAGGGTTCGGACACCGTCCGCGGGTACATCATCGACAACGCTCTGATGTGGCTGCGCGACTACCACGTCGACGCCCTGCGCCTGGACGCGGTGCACGCCCTCTCGGACGAGCGGGCCGTGCACGTGCTCGAGGAGATGGCGAGCGAGGTGGCCGTGCTGTCGGCCCACGTCGGGCGCCCTCTGACGCTGATCGCCGAGTCCGACCTCAACGACCCGACGCTGATCACTCCGCGGGAGGCGCACGGCTACGGGCTCGACGCGCAGTGGAGCGACGACTTCCACCACGCGGTCCACGTCGCGCTGACCGGGGAGACCACGGGCTACTACGAGGACTTCGCGCCGCTCGGCGCCCTCGCGAAGGTGCTGACCCGGGGCTTCTTCCACGACGGCACCCTCTCGACGTTCCGCGGCCGTCACCACGGCCGTCCGGTGGACACCGAGCACATGCCGACCTGGCGCCTGGTGGTCTGCAGCCAGAACCACGACCAGATCGGCAACCGGGCGGTCGGCGACCGTCTGACGGCGTCCCTCGACGAGGGCCGTCTCGCGATCGCCGCTGCTCTGACGCTGCTGGGCCCTTTCACTCCCATGCTGTTCATGGGCGAGGAGTGGGCGGCGTCGACCCCGTGGCAGTTCTTCACCTCGCACCCGGAGAAGGATCTGGGCGAGGCGACGGCGAAGGGCCGCATCGAGGAGTTCGCGAAGATGGGCTGGGATCCGGAGGTCGTGCCCGACCCGCAGGACCCGGAGACGTTCCTGCGCTCGCGGCTCGACTGGTCCGAGGTCGGGGAGGGGCGTCACGCCCGCACCCTCGAGGTGTACCGCGAGCTGGCGGCGATCCGCCGCCGCTACCCCGAGCTGACGGACCCGCGCTTCGGGTCGCTCCGCGTGGAGTTCGACGAGGATGCCCGCTGGCTGACTCTCGGCCGCGGTCGGGTGACCGTGGCGATCAACGTCGGCGAGTCCGCCGCCCGCATCGCCCTGCCGGAGGTGGCGGAGACGCTGCTCGGCGTCGGGGAGTACGCGGTGCAGCCCGGGGACACCGAGGTGGATCTCGGCGCCTCCTCGCTGCTGGTGACGCTGAGCGCCTGAGCGCCTGAGCTCCGTGGCGGCCGGCTGATCAGGTGGCCGGCCGCCGCTGTCCTGAACGGTCGCCTCGGGCCCGAGCGCTCAGAGCGTGACCGCGGCGTACTCCGTCGCGGTCACGACCCGCACTCCCTCGTCGTGAACGAGCAGGAGCGCGCGGAGGGGGATGGCCCGCTTGTGGCACGCCGCCGCCAGGTGACGGGCGAGGACCCGATCGGTCTCGCCGAGGAAGGCGCGCCCGGGACGTTCGAGGGCGAAGGCGAGCGAGCCCACGTCCTGGTGCGCCACGGCCTTGGCGAGGGTGGCGACGATCCGCTCGGTCTTCTCCTCGTCGGGGTGCACGGGGAGCCCGTCCACCGGGTAGAGGATCGGCAGCTGCACGCCGTCGCGGTCGAGGAAGATCGGCCACAGCGCCCGGCGGTAGGCCGGTCCGATCAGCGAGGAGACGCGCTCGCGCAGCTCGCGGTCGTTCAGGAGCGGCGCATCGAGGTGCGGAGCGGGAGCGGCGTGGTCGAGAGTGGTCATGGTGTCGCTTTCTCATGGGGCGAGCGGGCGGTGCCGCTGAGGGGTCATCGGAAGTTGCGGGAGGTGGTGCGAGCGCCGACCGTGAGGGTCTCGAACCTGTCGGCGAGGAGGTTCGTCACCCCCTCGTCGGAGCGCTCGAGGATCCCCCTGACCAGCAGGGCGGGTGCCTCGCGGGCCACGCGGCGGTAGCGGTTCCATACTCCGACGGAGCAGATCACGTTGAGGATCCCGTGCTCGTCCTCGAGGTTGAGGAAGGTCACTCCACCGGCTGTGGAGGGACGTTGGCGGTGGATCACGACCCCGCCGACCTCGATCCGGGTCCCCGAGGGGATGGCGGGGAGATCGGCCGAGGAGCGGGCGCCGCGGCGAGCGAGTCCCTCGCGGAGGTGGCGCAGCGGATGGTCGTCGGGCGAGATGCCGGTGGCCCAGAAGTCGAAGACCACGCGCTCCTGAGGGGAGAGCATCGGCAGGAGCGGGGGCTGCACGACGACCGTGGAACCGGCGAGGAACTCCTCGCGGTCGCCTGCGGCGGTGCCGGCCTCCCAGAGCGCCTGCCGGCGCTGCAGACCGAGCGTGTCGAAGGCGCCCGCGGCACCGAGGGCCTCCAGCTGAGCCGCGGTCGTGCCGACCCGACGCGAGAGGTCGGCCATGCTCGCGTAGGGTCCGCCGCGCTCGCGCTCGGCGACGATGTGCTCGGCGAGCGAGGTGCCGATGCCCTTCACCCCGGCCAGCCCGAGCCGGATCACGAAGCCGCTGTCGCGCCTGTGGTCGTCCGTGTGGAAGTGCTCGGTGCGGTCGAACAGCCCCGTGGGCGGCTGATCGGCGCGGAGGCAGTCGTCGCTCCCGTAGGCGGCACCGCCCCTCCGGCGTGCGGGGGTGTCCTCCTTCGCCTCGAGCCCGGGAGGCGCCAGCGAGCGGTTGACGTCGGGCGAGACGACCTCCACTCCGTGACGCCGGGCATCGGCGACCAGGGTGTGCGGGGCGTAGAAGCCCATGGGCTGCGCCCGCAGCAGCGCGGCGGTGAACGCAGCGGGGTAGTGCAGGCGGAGCCAGGCGCTCGCGTAGACCAGCAGGGCGAAGCTGATCGCATGGCTCTCGGCGAAGCCGAAGTTCGCGAAGGCCTGGATCCGGAGGTAGATGTCGTCCGCGACCTCGCCTGTGATGTCGTTGCGGGCCATCCCCTGATAGAGCCGCTCGCGGAGGGTCTCGATCTTCTCGGTCCCGCGCTTGGACCCCATCGCCCGGCGCAGCAGGTCGGCGTCCTCCGCGTTGCAGTCGCCGACGGCCACGGCCACCTGCATGAGCTGCTCCTGGAAGAGCGGCACGCCGAGGGTGCGCTTGAGCGGCGTCACGAGGAGGGGGTGCTGGTACGTCACCGGCTCCTCGCCGAGCTTGCGGCGGATGTAGGGGTGGACCGCACCGCCCTGGATGGGGCCGGGGCGGATGAGCGCGACCTCGATCACCAGATCGTAGAAGCGGCGAGGCTGCAGCCGGGGGAGGGTGCCCATCTGCGCCCTGCTCTCGACCTGGAACACCCCGATGGAATCGGCGCGGCAGAGCTGGTCGTAGACGCCCTTCTCCTCCCGGGGGAGGGTGGAGAGGTCCCACTTCTCGCCGACGTGCTCGGCGACGAGGTCGAACGTGTACTGCAGGGCGGCGAGCATCCCGAGCCCGAGGAGGTCGAACTTGACCAGGCCCATCCAGGCGCAGTCGTCCTTGTCCCACTGCAGGACGGTGCGGTCCTCCATCCGAGCGGGCTCGATCGGGCAGACCTCGCCCACGGGCCGGTCGGTCAGCACCATGCCGCCGGAGTGGATGCCCAGGTGCCGGGGCGTGCCCAGCACCCGGGTGGTCAGGGCGACCACGTCCTCGGGGATGTCGTGGTCGGTGCTCTCGGTGACGGACCCCCACCGCTCGACCTGCTTCGACCAGCCGTCCTGCTGCCCGGCGCTGTATCCGAGGGCCTTGGCCATGTCGCGCACGGCGAACTTGGGCCGGTAGGTGATGACGTTGGCGACCTGGGCCGCGTTCAGACGTCCGTACTTCCGGTAGACGTACTGGATCACCTCCTCGCGCCGCTCCGAGTCGAAGTCGACGTCGATGTCGGGCTCCTCGTCGCGGATGCTGGAGAGGAACCGCTCGAACGGCAGGTCGTAGAAGATCGAGTCGACCGCCGTGATGCCCAGGACGTAGCAGACCGCCGAGTTGGCGGCCGAGCCGCGTCCCTGGCAGAGGATGCCGTTCCGCTTGGCGTAGTGGACGATGTCGTGGACGATCAGGAAGTAGCCCGGGAAGTCCTTCTGCTCGATCACCGCGAGCTCCTTCTCGAGGCGCGCGAGGACGTCGGCGTCGGCGCGGGGGTACTTGGCCGGCACGGCCTCGCGCACGAGCTCGCGCAGCCAGCTCATCGAGGTGTGCCCCTCGGGGACCTCCTGGCGCGGCAGCCGGGGCCGGACTCGGCCGAGCTCGAAGGCGATCTCGTCGGCGACGCGCACCGTGTTCTCCACGGAGCCGGGGTAGCGGCCGAAGCGCTCGGCCATCTCGGCGCCGGAGCGCAGGTGGGCGCCGCCCGCTGCGGGGAGCCAGCCGTCCATCTCGTCGAGGCTCCGGCGTGCTCTGACCGCGGCGAGGGCCGTCTGGAGGGGGCGCTCCTCCGGCCGGGCGTAGTGCACGTTCCCGGTGGCGACCGTCCGCAGCCGGAGCTTCTCGGCGATCGCCGCCAGCTGGTCGTTGGCGCGCGAGGCGAGGGGATCCCCGTGGTCGTACAGCTCCACGAGGACGTTGGCGGGACCGAAGAGCCGGACGAGCTCGCGGACCTCCTGCTCGGCCGCGGCCACTCCTGCGGCGGCGAGCGCTTGACGGACCGCTCCCTTGCGGCAGCCCGTCAGCACGATCCAGTGGCCGTCGGCGGCGCGCGCGAGCTCCTCGAGGTCGTAGCTCGGCTTGCCCTTCTCGGCTCCGGCGAGCTGGGCGGTGGTGATCGCACGGGCGAGGCGGTGGTAGCCCTCCTCGCGGCGCGCGAGGACGAGCAGGTGGGTCCCCTCCGGATCGGCGACCCCGTTCTGAGGCGAGGTGAGCCCGATCGAGAGCTCGGCTCCGAAGGCCGTGCGGACGGCGTGCCCCTGCGCGGCCTCGGCCATCCTCACGATGCCGTAGAGGCCGTCGTGGTCGGTGAGCGCGAGAGTGTCGATGCCGAGCCGGACCGCTTCCTCGACCAGCTGCTCCGGCTTGCTCGCCCCGTCGAGGAAGCTGAAGTGGGAGTGGGCGTGCAGCTCGGCGTAGGGCACCGAATGAGCCGGCGGCCGGACGTCGTCCCCTGCCACGTAGGCGGGGCGCTTGTGCGACCAGGCCGGACTGTCGCCGCCGTCGCCCCGGACGACCGTGCCGTCGGCGCGCTTGCCGCTGGAGAGGCGGCGCTCGAACTCCGACCAGGGGATCGGCGGGTTGTTCCAGCCCATCGGGGCTCCTTCGGTGCTCGTTCGCGGTGGTGGAGGGATGCTCCGGTTCAGTCGTAGCGGGCCTCTGCTGCCCAGACCCCGTCGAGGCAGAGCAGCAGCCAGGCGACACCGGCGGCGTCGACCACCTGGAAGCGGTCGTAGCGGACGGCGGTGCTCGTATCCCACCAGCGCTCGTCGATCGGCCAGGGACCCGCCCATCCGGCGAGGGGCTCCAGTCGTGCCTGAGAGGTCCCGGGGGTGAAGTAGGCGGGCACGGAGCTGAGGGCGCCGCGCTCGTCGACGGCGACGGGTTCGCCCCTCGGTCCGCGGACCAGCACGGCCGCGGGCTCCGCGAAGACCGTCGGCGGGAGGGGCGGCGGCAGGGAGCCGGGCCAGGGCAGGGTCCTCGGCCGTGCGTCGCCCGGCTCCCGGTCGCCCCAGGGGATCAGGTGCTGGCGGTCGCGGAGGGATCGACCCCCTCCGATCGACGCGGTCATCACGGCCTCGTGCCCGAGCATGCTCTGCACGCGGCTCAGCCCGTGGTGGACGCGCTCCTCCGGAGCGGTGCCCCAGAGACCCTGCTCGTGGTTGCCGATCGCGTCGACCGCCTCGGGCTCGACGCACAGCCGCGAGATCGGCGCTCCGAGACCGGTGTCGATCTCCCCGCTGCCCTGCAGCTGCCAGCGGACCCGGTCGAGCACGTCGCCCGGGGTGAACCATCTCGGGTGCAGCCAGCTCCGGGAGGAGACCTCACCGCGCTCGCTGACGACCTCGATGCGGATGGCGGTCGCGACCAGCTGTGCGCGGGTGAGCCCGGCGACGAACTCCTCCGCGGGGACGCGGAAGGCGAAGGCGGCCTGGTCGATGCGGTCCAGAGGGGGCTCGAACTCCATCGCCCGGTCGAGGCGCTCCGGCGGGAGCCGGGGCACCACCGTCTCCGACTCCGCACCGGCGGCGAGGAGGTGCGCGTGGGCGCCCTCCGGTCCGAACCGGGCGGCGACGTCCTCGCGAGGGAGGGCGGCGAAGGCGCCGAGGGTGCGGACGCCGAGCCTGCGCAGGAGCGCCACCAGGTCGTCCCCCCGGCGGGGAGCACGGGCAGGGGCAGCGACGGACTCGGTCTCGAGGGCGTCGAGCGGGAGAGGAGCGAGGAAGCCTGCCGCTGCTCCTGGGGGCACGACGGCGACGGGGCAGCCGGAGTGCTTCGCGGCGAGCTCGGAGGCGAAGAGCCCGTCGGCGATCCCGATGCGGGCGTCGGGGAGACCCAGCTCGGCCAGCCGCTGCAGGATCGCCTCGGCCGCGCTCTGCTCGCTCCCGTAGTAGCGGCGCGGACCGCGGGCGCGGATCGCGCACAGACCGGGCCGGATCAGCTGGACGCCCGGGGTGATCTCCTCGAGCGCCTGGATGAGCGGCTCGAACGCCCGGTGGTCGAGCACCGGGTCGTACGGGAGGACGGCGAGACCCGTGCAACGGGACTGCGCCTCGCGCACGCGCATGCCCCGCCGGACCCCCTCCGCCCGAGCAGCGGGGGAGGAGGCGAAGACCAGGCTCTTCTCCGTGAGGGCCAGGGGGTGCCCGGCGCCGAGGCCGGCGTCGGCGGCGGCCGCAAGGAGGGGCCAGTCGGGGCACCAGACGAGGATCGTCCGCCGCAGCTCGGGTGCGCTCGCCATCTCAGACCGCCCGCTCGTGCAGGCGGCCGTGCTCGACCCGGGAGCCGAAGGCGCTCTCGACGCCGGGCATGCTCATCCGCACCGTGCGCACCCGGGTGCCGGCCCGGCCGACCACATCGACCATCGCCTCCCGGGAGCGCAGGTAGCCGTGGCCGTCGCCGAGCCCCTCCCAGCGGCTGCTGCGGATGCTGAGCCGCGCCTCGGCCTGGGGCCACTCGCCGAGGACCACGAGCGCGGCACCCCGCTGGCGCAGTCGTGCTCCCAGACGTGAGACGTCGGTCGAGGAGACGGAGGCGGGCGGACGGGTGAGCACGACGGTCAGCACATCGACCAGAGCGGCGGTGACGGTGAGCCAGTGCTCGGCCGGTGCGGGCACGAGCACCAGGCGCTCGAGGTCGATCCCCATGCCGGCCGCGGCCTCGGCCCCGAACTCCGGGACGCCCACCACGCCGCACCACGAGCCCTCGGCGGACGGGCCGGCCAGCAGCCCCATCGCCAGACTCATCGAGCCCTCCACCGAGTAGGCGGCACCCTGCTTGAGCGAGCCGCCCGGGAGCACGGAGGAGAAGGCCGGCAGGGTGGCGAGGCTCCTGGTCTCGAGAGTGGTCGCCTGCATGTCCCGGATGCGGGACTGCAGCTCCTTCACCGACGCGAGCTGCCGCAGAAGGGGCTCTGCGGCCTCGGCCGTCTCCGCGGAGACGAGGGATGAAGGGGGGCTCATCTGCCCATGTTCGAACATGTGTTCGAGTATGTCAATCGCCACCGACATCCACCGGCGAGCCGCTCGGACCCCTCCGTGACCGCCCGGCAAGGGGCACCGTGAAGGAGGTTCCAGACGTCCCGGGCAGTCTCGCATCCGCCCCCGACATCCCCGTCCGGGGGCGTTCTCCGCCGGGTCTCGGCGAGGGAGGGCCTCCTACCGCGCCTCTAGCATGGAGCCATGTCCGACGCCCTGCCCGACCCCGCCGACTCCGACGCCACCGCCCCGGCCGCGCCGCGCAGAAGGACCCTCGTGGTCAAGATGGGGTCCAGCTCGGTCACCAAGCAGTCGGGTCCGGATCCCGTTCTCCTGGCCAGCGCGCTCGAGAGCGCCTTCGCCGCCCGCGCGCTGGGCTGGGACGTCGTGCTGGTCTCCTCCGGCGCCGTCTCCTCGGGTCGGGCGCTCTTCGCCCGCTCGCAGGAGGAGCCGATCAGCGCCCGCCTGGCGGCAGCGGTGGGCCAGACCGTCCTGATGGGCTTCTACCGCTCGGTGGCCGAGCTCTCGGGCGCCCTGATCGCGCAGATCCTCATCGGCGAGTCCGACCTCGCCTCTCCCCGGCAGATGGCACACGTCGCCGAGGCGATCCGCCACGCCCTCGACGCCGGAGTCGTGCCCGTGGTCAACGGCAACGACACGATCGACTCCGCCGGCTCGGACAACGACGGCGTCGCCGGCGGATTGGCGATGCTCCTCGGCGCGGACCTGCTGCTGCTGCTCACCGACGTCCCCGGCGTCTTCGCCGGCAGCATCGCCGAGGGCGTGCACCTCGAGGAGCTGGGCATCTCGGAGCTGCGCCGCATCGGCGTGCAGAAGGGCGGTACCGGCCGAGGGGGCATCCGCTCCAAGCTGCGGGCCGCCGAGCTCGCCGCGCACAACGGCGTCTCGACCAGGATCGCCGGGGCGCGCACCCCCGAGGTCATCCTGGGCGCCCTGGGAGGGCCGGGCCCGGGCACCCTCGTCCGCGCCGTGCACGCGCATCCGCCCGTGGAGCAGCGCTGGATCTCCGGAGTGGCCACCGGCCGCGGCCGCGTCGAGATCAACCTCGAGGCCGAGCGGAGCATCGGAGCCGGCTCGAGCCTGTTCGCCTCGGGCATCAAGCGCGTCTCCGGCGAGTTCGGCGGCGGCGACGTGATCGAGGTGCGCGCCCTCAGCGGAGAGCTCCTCGCGCGCGGCGTCTCCCGCGTCTCCTCGCGTCTGCTGACCCTGGTCCGCGCACTCCGGGTCGACGAGATCGCTCGCGTCTTCGTGGCGGTCCTCGGGCATGCCGCCACGACGGCGCCGTCGGCGAGTCCGGAGGGGGAGGAGAGGCCGCAGCTGACCCGCGCTCTGGAGTACGCGCGAACTCTCTCCTCCGAGCACGCGCGGGCCGTCGCGATGGAGATCGTCTCCCTCTTCCCTGCCGAGAGCATCTCGGCCCTGCTGGGACAGGGCGCGGGGGAGGGCGAGCTCGTCGAGCGCTACACCCGCCTCGTCCGCACCCTCGCCATCGTGGAGAACGAGAACCTGGCCGTCTTCCGCTCCTGACCGCCGGTGGCGCGCCACGTCTCAGTGCATTTCGCGCCTTCGCGTCATGATCGCCGTTCTCCGGTGTCTTCCTGGTGATGGCGCCGCTCCTGGGCGCCCCCGACGGAACGGATCATCGATGAGCGTCCCCACTTCCACAGCCGGCCACTTCCGCGAGTCCGACATCACGCCCGAGAGCTTCGAGATCGAGCGGCTCGAGCGGCGGCTCGCCCTGCTCGAGGCCTCGATCGCCCAGGGGGAGCGGGCACTGCTGGGCCGGGTCGACCCGAGCACCGGAGATCCCCTCCCAGGCGCCTGCGGGGGGCACCGAGCCCAGCTGGTCAGCAACCTGACGACGGAGCGGGCCCTCGCCGACCGCATCCGGGAGATGCTCGCCGCTCGGAGCTGACGGGGTGCGTACGGCACCATGGGGCCATGGTCACCATCACCGTCGCCGGTCTCGCCCAGCACTTCCACCCCGCCGAGCGGGGCACCGTCCGCCTCGAGATCCGGCGCGAGTCGCGATCCCGACCCCAGGCGCTCGCCGAGGTCACCGCCCTGCACGCGCGGGTCCGTGAGGAGGCGGCCGCCGAGCAGGCGTCCGGCGCCGCCACCTGGTGGTCCTCCGATCAGATCTCGGTCTCCTCGATCCGCCGGTACATCAAGGACTCGGACGTCACGCAGCTGTTCCATGTCGCGGCCGCCGGGGTCCGGGTGAAGTACCGGGACTTCGCGGCTCTCGGGCGCTGGGTCGGCTCGATCTCGGAGGTGCCGGGGATCCAGATCTCGGGGGTCGACTGGGACGTGACGGCGGCGCGACGGGCGGGCATCGAGCGCGAGGTCCGCACCGCTGCCGTGCGCGACGCGCGCGAGCGGGCCGAGGCCTATGCGGCGGCCCTCGGCCTGACCGAGGTGCGGGTGCTGACCCTCTTCGAGCCGGGACTGCGGCCGCACACGCGCATCGAGGGCGGCTCGGCGATGATGAGCCGCGCCAAGGCGTTCTCCTCTCCTGAGGAGCCGTTGGCCCTCAAGCCGGAGGACATCGAGGTCACCGCCTCGGTCTCCGCCGACTTCGAGGCGCACTGACGCGAAGACGCGACCGGGCGACCGGTTCCGCTGCGGACGGAGAGCGCATGCCTGCACCTGCGACCCGCTGATCGTCTGCATGGCGACCCCGAGAGTCGCCCCGAGGTGACCGACCATCGGCTCCACGACGACCCCTCTCCGCCCCGATCAGCGGGCACGCGACCACCATACGTGTATTGAGGACTCCTCGGGAGCGCTGTCGCGGTTCGGCGTCCGCCGTGCACACCCTCCGGGAATAGCGGGGGACCCCCGAGCGCTGAGGCAGGCATGGTCTCGCGCATCGGCTTCCTCTCCTTCGGCCACTACCAGTCCGTCCCCGGGTCTCAGACCCGCTCGGCTCGCGACGTCCTCCTCCAGACGATCGAGCTCGCGGAGGCGGCGGAGGAGATCGGCATCGACGGCGCCTACGTCCGCGTGCACCACTTCGCGCCGCAGCTCGCCTCGCCGTTCCCGCTGCTGGCGGCGATCGCCGCGCGCACCCGCCGCATCGAGATCGGCACCGGGGTCATCGACATGCGCTACGAGAACCCGCTCTACATGGCGGAGGAGGCGGCCGCCACCGACCTGATCTCCGACGGCCGGCTCGAGCTCGGGGTCAGCCGGGGATCGCCCGAGACCGCCCTGCGCGGGTCCGAGGTGTTCGGCTTCGTCCCCCCGGAGGGGATGACCGACGCCGACCTCGCCCGGCAGAAGGTGCGCATCCTCCGGGAGGCGCTCGCCGGGGCGCCGGTCGCGCAGTCCGATCCTGCGATGACGCGCCAGTCGCTCCCGCTCTCGATCGAGCCGCGCTCGCCCGGCCTCGAGGACCGGATCTGGTGGGGTGCCGGCAGCTTCGCGACCGCGCGCTGGGCGGCCGAGCAGGGCATGAACCTGCAGTCGTCGACCCTGCTCCTGGAGGAGGAGGGCGTGCCCTTCGACGAGCTGCAGGCCCGCCAGATCCGCGAGTACCGCGCCGCGTGGAGCGAGGCGGGCTGGGAGCGCACCCCGCGCGTCTCCGTGTCGCGCAGCGTCCTTCCGATCACGACCGATCTCGACCGGCTGTACTTCGGCGGCCGCGGCGAGCAGGACCAGGTCGCCACCCTCGAGGGCGTCCGCGCCCGATTCGGCCGCAGCTACACGGGCGAGCCGGACGCCGTCGCCGCCGAGCTCGCTGCGGACGCCGCCGTGCAGGAGGCGGACACGCTGCTGCTCACCGTTCCCAACCAGCTCGGGGTCGAGTACAACGCGCGGCTCCTGCGCACTGTCGTGGAATCGATCGCTCCGGCTCTCGGCTGGTCGCCGGCGACAGCAGGCGTCTGACGCCGAGGCACGGTCTGTGCAGGAGGGCCCTGCGGTGCAGGAGCGCCCGTCCGCTGCAGAAGCGCCCGTCCGATGCAGCAGACGCCCCGTCTCCTCGTGAGGAGCCGGGGCGTCTGCACTCTCCGCCCACAGCATCCCTCCCGCCGGCGCGAGGAGGGGACGGTGCCGGGAACGACGGAACCCCCCGCCTCTCCGAGGAGAGACGAGGGGTTCCGATCAGTGTGTCCGAGGGGGGACTTGAACCCCCACGCCCTATACGGGCACTAGCACCTCAAGCTAGCGCGTCTGCCATTTCCGCCACCCGGACGAGTGCTTCCTTCGACCTGCGTTTCCGCGGCCGAAGAAGACATTAGCACGGTTCCGGAGCCTCTCACGCCACCTCGCGGCCCACCGGCCTCCGCGCGCCGTCGAGCCCGCGCCGGTACCGTTGCCCGCATGTCCGACAGCATCGACAGCGCGCCCGTGACCGACAGCACCCTCGACGAGACGGCGCTCATCGCGCGCGATCTCATCCGCTTCGACACCAGCAACTACGGCGACGGGAAGGCGGAGCCGGAGCGCCCGGCCGCGGAGTACGTCGCGGCGAAGCTGCGCGACCTCGGCCTCGAGCCGGAGCTGATCGACTCCGACCCGGGACGCACGAGCGTCGTGGCGCGGGTCGCCGGGGAGGACCGCGAGCGCGGCGCCCTCGTCGTCCACGGGCACCTCGACGTGGTGCCCGCCATCGCCGACAACTGGAGCGTCGACCCGTTCGGCGGCGAGATCAAGGACGGCATGCTCTGGGGCCGCGGCGCGGTCGACATGAAGAACATGGACGCGATGATCCTCGCCTCGCTCGGCGACATCCTCCGCGAGGGGCGGCGCCCCTCCCGCGACCTCGTCATCGCCTTCTTCGCCGACGAGGAGGCTGGCGGCGTGCGGGGATCGGGATTCCTGGCCCGTGAGCGGCCCGAGCTGTTCGCCGGAGCGACCGAGGCGATCAGCGAGGTCGGCGGCTACTCGATCGAGCTGGCCGGCAAGCGCGCCTACCTCGTGCAGACGGGCGAGAAGGCGCTGATGTGGCTGACCCTCCGCGCGCACGGCACGGCGGGGCACGGCTCGCAGATCAACTCCGAGAACGCCGTCACCCGGCTGGCGCAGGCGATCGCCCGCATCGGCAGCGAGGAGTGGCCCACGCGCCTCACCGACACCACGCGCGAGCTGCTCGACGAGGTCGCCCGCCTGCTCGGCCACGACCCCCAGCGCAGCACTCCGGAGGAGCTGGCACTCGCCACCGGCACCGCCTCGCGCTTCATCGCCGCGACGCTGCGCACCACCGCCAATCCGTCGATGCTGTCTGCCGGCTACAAGGCCAACGTCATCCCGGACACCGCGGAGGCCACCATCGACGTGCGCGTCCTCCCCGGCGAGGAGGATTCGGTGCTCGAGCGGCTGAAGGTCCTCGCGGGCGAGCACGTCGAGATCCTCGTCCAGCACCGCGACATCGGACTCGAGGTGCCCTTCGCCGGCCCCCTCGTCGAGAGCATGGCCGCCTCGATCCGCCGGTTCGATCCGGGCGCCGAGGTCCTCCCGTACCTGCTCTCCGGAGGCACCGACAACAAGGCGCTCTCGACGCTCGGCATCACCGGATACGGGTTCGCGCCGCTCCAGCTGCCGTCGTCCCTGGACTTCCCGGCGCTGTTCCACGGGGTCGACGAGCGCGTTCCACTGGACGCACTAGTGTTTGGCAGGAAGGTCCTGACCGATCTCCTGCTGAGCTCCTGACGGCGCCGCGGACGGGGTCAGCACCGACCGATCCCGACCGACTGCTGGCCGACGACGCCCCAGCCCTCCTCGAAAGTGACGCATGGGCCTGCTCGACGCGCTGATCCTGGGACTCGTCCAGGGTCTGACCGAATTCCTCCCCATCTCCTCCAGCGCCCACCTCCGGATCGTCAGCGAGCTGCTGCCCGGTCTCGGCGGCCGCGACACCGGAGCCGCGTTCACCGCGATCACGCAGCTGGGCACCGAGACCGCCGTCATCATCTACTTCTGGCGCGACATCGTGCGGATCGTGTCGCACTGGGCGCGCTCCCTCGTCGGCCGGATCCCGCGCTCGGACCCGGACGCCCGCATGGGCTGGCTCATCATCCTGGGCAGCCTTCCGATCATCGTCCTCGGCCTCGTCTTCCAGGACGCGATCGAGACGACCCTCCGCTCCCTGTGGGTGGTGGCCACCACCCTCATCCTCTTCGGCATCCTGCTCGGCATCGCCGACGCGGTCGGCGCGAAGAAGCGCCGCCTGCGCGACCTGGGCGTCCGCGACGGCCTGATCTTCGGAGGCGCGCAGGCACTCGCCCTGATCCCCGGCGTCTCGCGCTCGGGAGGCACCATCACCGCGGGCCTCTTCCTCGGCTACGAGCGCAAGGCGGCGGCGCGCTACTCCTTCCTCCTCGCGATCCCCGCGGTGTTCGGCAGCGGTCTCTACCAGCTGTACAAGAGCATCAGCGACCCGGTCGTGCTCCCGAACCAGGTCCAGGTCGGCGGGCTCGAGACTCTCGTGGCGACCATCGTCGCGTTCGTGGTCGGCTTCGTCGTGATCGCGTTCTTCATGAGCTACATCTCCCGCCGCAGCTTCCTCCCGTTCGTCGTGTACCGCATCGTCCTCGGCGTCGTCCTCATGGTCGCGCTCGCCACCGGCCTGATCGCCGCCTAGATGCGCGCCTGGACCGCCGCCGACGTCCCCGCCCTGCCCGGCCGGGGGAGCGCACCGCGCCTGCACGACACCGCGACCGCCGGCCCCGTCGAGCTCGACGCGCCCAGCGGAGTCGCGAGCCTCTACGTCTGCGGCATCACGCCCTACGACGCCACCCACCTCGGGCACGCGTCGACCTACCTCGCCTTCGACACGGTCCAGCGCGTCTGGCTCGACGCGGGCTACACGGTCGAGTACGCCCAGAACGTGACCGACGTCGACGACCCGCTGCTCGAGCGTGCGACGGCCACCGGTGTCGACTGGCGCGACCTCGCCGAGGAGCAGGTCGAGCTGTTCCGCGGCGACATGGCCTCCCTGCGCGTCCTGCCTCCGCAGCACTACGTCGGAGTCACCGAGACCGTGGATCCCATCGCGGAGGCGGTCGCCCGCCTGGAGCGCGACGGCGTCGCCTACCGCGTCGCTGCTCCGGACGCGGCGGAGGAGGGCGCGAGCGACCTCTACTACGACATCGCCGCGGCCGAGAGCGCCGTCTGGCACCTGGGCAGCGAGAGCCGGCTCGACGCGGAGTCGATGGCCCGCTTCTCGGCGCTGCGCGGGGGCGACCCGGAGCGCGCCGGCAAGCGCGACCCCCTCGATCCGCTGCTCTGGCGGGCCGAGCGCGCCGGCGAGCCCGCCTGGGACGCCGAGGTCGGCCGCGGCCGTCCGGGCTGGCACATCGAGTGCTCGGTGATCGCCCTCGACCGGCTCGGACCCGAGTTCACCCTGCAGGGCGGCGGGAGCGACCTGGTCTTCCCGCACCACGAGTTCAGCGCCGGCCACGCCGCGTCGCTGTCCGGCCGTCCTCTGGCCCGCGCCTACGCGCACGCCGGGATGGTCGCCTACCAGGGCGAGAAGATGAGCAAGTCGCTCGGGAACCTGGTGCTGGTCTCACGTCTGCGGAGCGAGGGCGCGGACCCGCGGGCGATCCGCCTCGCGCTCCTCGCGCACCACTACCGCTCCGACTGGGAGTGGCTGCCCGAGGACCTGCCGTCGGCCGAAGCGCGCCTGGCGCGCTGGGAGGCGGCCCTCGCCGCCGTCGGACCGCGCTCGGCGCTCGAGGTGCTGGCGCAGCTGCGCGAGGCGCTGGCCGACGACCTCGGCACTCCGGCCGCCCTCGCCGTCGTCGACGCCGCACTGACCGAGGGCGTGGACGACCCGTCGCTCCTGCGCGACGCGGTCGACGCCCTGCTCGGGGTGCGCCCGGCCTGAACCTCGTCAGGCTCGAGTCCCGTCAGGCTCGAGTCCCGTCGTGGGCGAGTCCCGTCAGGGCGGCCGGGAGCGGTCCCGTGATCGACGACCGTCTCGGACGAGCGGGCGCCGGCGGAGGCTACGGGCGCCAGGGCTCCTCGCCGGAGCGGCCGTCGCCGCGGCGGCGCAGGTAGCGCTCGAACTCCTGGGCGATCGCCTCGCCGCTCGCCTCGGGCGAGTCGACGGTGTCGCGCGCCTGCTCGAGCTGGGCGATGTACGACGCCATCTCCTCGTCCTCGGCGGCGAGGGCGTCGATGCCGCGCTCCCACTCCTCCGCCTCCTCGACGAGGTCGCCGCGGGGGATCGCCAGGCCGACGACCTCCTCGAGCTTCTCGAGCAGCGCCAGCATCGCCTTGGGCGAGGGCGCGTTGTGCACGTAGTGCGGGACGGAGGCCCAGATCGAGACGGCGGGGATGCCGACCTTCTGTGCGGCCTCGCCGATCACGCTGAGGATGCCGACCGGCCCCTCGTAGCTGGAGCGCTCGAGCTCGAACGAGCTCCGCAGCTCCGCGTTCTCGCTCGAGGCGAAGATGGAGATCGGCCGGGTGTGCGGGACGTCGGCGAGCATCGCGCCGAGGAAGACGACGGCGGAGATGTCTATCGCGAGCATGGCGTCGACGACCTCGGCCGCGAAGCTCTTCCAGCTGCGCGAGGGCTCGGTGCCGATCATGAGGTACAGCGCGCTCTCGGCGTCGACCGAGGTGTCGGCCGGGCCGAAGATCTGGGTGCCGGGCCAGGCGAGGTTGCGGCGGCCGTCCTCGCCGATCGAGAGCATGGGGCGGGTGTACTGGAAGTCGTAGTACTGCTCGGCGTCGACGGCGAAGAGGGGCACGTACTCCCCGGCGTCCTTGACCAGCCGCAGCGCGCCGCTGGCGGCGTCCCCGGCGTCGTTCCAGCCCTCGAAGGCCACGACCAGGACGTTCCCCGTGATCACGTTCATAGGCAGGATCTCCGCGTTCGGCTCGATGTGCGGGGAGCGCACACCGCGCCTGTCCCTCCGTCCAGGATAGGACCGCCCCCGGCCCCGCCCGTCCCGTCCGGCGGGATCGGCCGCGCTGTTCGCTCTCGGCCCGCGGCCGGGGAGGGGCGCGGCCCTGCCGGTACCATGGTCGCTCGTGACTCCCGAGACCTCCGCCCGGCCGCTGTCCTCCGAGCCGCTCGGAGGAGCGTCCGCCCCCGCCGCCGTCCTCTGGGACATGGACGGGACGCTCGTCGACACCGAGCCGTACTGGATGGCGTCGGAGCACGCGCTCGTCTCCTCCTTCGGCGGAGTGTGGACCCACGAGGACGCGATGGGACTCGTCGGCTCGGGCCTGCCCGCCGCCGCCCGCATCCTGCAGGGCAAGGGCGTCGACCTCTCCGTCGACGCGATCATCGACCGGATGACCGACGAGGTCGTCGACCAGCTGGCCGTGAGCATCCCGTGGCGACCGGGCGCGCTCGAGCTGCTGCGCGCGGTGTCCGAGGCGGGAGTGCCGCAGGCGCTGGTCACGATGTCGATCTCGCGGATGGCCGCGGCCGTCGTGGACCGGATCCCGTTCCCCGCCTTCGCCGCCGTCGTCAGCGGCGACATGGTCGAGCGCAGCAAGCCTCACCCCGAGGCGTACCTCCTCGCCGCGAGCACCCTCGGTGTCGACATCGCCGCCTGCGTCGCGATCGAGGACTCCCTCACGGGCCTCGGCGCGGCCGTCGCCTCCGGAGCCGCGTCGATCGGCGTCCCGCACCAGCTGGAGCTCGACCCCGCTGGCCCCTACGCCCTCTGGCCCACTCTCGCGGGCCGCACCGTCGCGGACCTCGCGACGGTGTCCTCCGAGCACCGCGGCTCCGGCCCGGCCACGACCGAGACGGAGGCCCGCCGATGACCGGTGAGGCACTGCAGCATTCCGGACCCTTCCGCGCGGGAGACCGCGTCCAGCTGACGGGACCCAAGGGGCGGATGAACACCATCACGCTCGTTCCCGGCAAGGTGTTCCACACGCACCGGGGCGGCATCGAGCACGACACGGTGATCGGGCTGCCCGACGGCTCGGTGGTGACCAACACCGTCGGCGTCGAGCACCTCGCGCTGCGCCCTCTCCTCGCCGACTTCGTGATGTCGATGCCCCGCGGCGCGGCGATCGTGTACCCGAAGGACGCGGCCCAGATCCTCGCCCTCGCCGACGTCTTCCCCGGCGCCCGCGTGGTCGAGGCCGGTGTCGGCTCCGGCGCGCTCTCGCTCTGGCTGCTGCGGGCGGTGGGTCCGACCGGCCGGCTGTCGTCGTTCGAGCGGCGCGAGGAGTTCGCGGATGTCGCACGGGCGAACATCGAGACCTTCCTCGGCTACACGCCCGACAACTGGAGCGTCACCGTCGGCGACCTCGTCGAGGCGCTGCCCGGCACGGTCCCGTCCGGCGAGGCCGACCGCGTCGTGCTCGACATGCTCGCGCCCTGGGAGTGCCTCGACGTCGCCGCCGAGGCTCTCACGCCCGGGGGAGTGCTCCTCTGCTACGTGGCCACCGTCACGCAGCTCTCGCGGACGGCGGAGGCGATCCGCGCCTCGGGCCTGTTCACGAACCCGTCGTCGAACGAGACCATGGTCCGCGGCTGGCACGTCGAGGGCCTCGCGGTCCGGCCGGACCACCGGATGATCGGCCACACCGGCTTCCTCATCACCGCTCGCCGGCTCGCTCCGGACACCGTGCTCCCCGAGCTCAAGCGTCGCCCGTCGAAGACGGACTTCAGCGACGAGGACGTGGAGGCCTGGACCCCCGGCGCGCTCGGCGAGCGCGCCGTGAGCCCCAAGAGCCTGCGCAAGCGGGTCCGCGAGTCCGCCACCAGCGCCGAGCTCTCCCGGGCCCGCGGGTTCGGCGAGGAGACCGCGGAGCCCGACGACGAGGGCATCCTCTAAGCTGTTCCCGGCCTCCGGGCCGTCTCCACCCCGGGCGTCACCGCTCCCCTTCACTCGAATCGAGGACCCGTGCGCAGGACCACCGCGCTCATCGCCGGCATCGGCATCGTCGCCGCTCTCACCGGATGCACCGCGTCCTCCTCGCAGGCGGACTGCGACGCTCCGTTCTCCTCCGGCGACTCCTCGGCGGCGGTCAGCGCCACGGGCGACTTCGGAGCGAAGCCGGACGTCAGCGTCCCGACGCCGCTGAAGGCGGACGGCACGCAGGTCAGCACCCTCATCGAGGGCTCGGGCGCACCGCTCGAGAAGGGCCAGCTCGTCACCATCGACTACACCCTGGTCAACGGAGCGGACGGCACGGTCCTCGAGACCTCGCCCTACGACGGGTCGAGCACCGCCCGCTTCGGCGTCGGCGGAGCCGGGCTCGTCGGCCTGAACGAGGGCCTCCTCTGCACGCAGGTCGGCTCGCGCGTCGCCATCGCGATCGCCCCCGAGGACGGCTTCGGCCAGTCCTCGTCGCAGCTCGGCATCTCGGAGGACGACACGCTCGTGCTCGTCGCGGACGTCCGTGAGGCCTCGCTGGCCCGCGCGAACGGCGCCGCCCAGCCCGCGCCCGACGGCTTCCCGACGGTGACGCTCGGCGACGACGGACGCCCGGGGCTCGCGAAGCCCTCCGGTGACGCGCCGACCGACCTCCGCATCGCCCAGCTCAAGAAGGGCGACGGCGACGTCGTCGCCGAGGGCGACCAGGTCGTCGTGGCCTACACAGGCTGGCAGTGGAGCGACGGGAAGGTGTTCGACTCCAGCTGGGAGAAGGGCGCTCCCGCCGTCTTCACGGCCGCCGACGGCTCGACCACCCAGGGCGGAGTCATCGCCGGATTCGCCGACGCCCTCATCGGCCAGCCCGTCGGATCCCAGGTCATCGCGGTCATCCCGCCGGACCAGGGCTACGGCGACCAGGGCTCCCCTCAGGGCGGGATCCCCGGCGGCGCGACGCTGATCTTCGTCGCCGACATCCTCGGAAAGGTCTGACCGGGCCCGGCCCTAGACTGGAGGGCGTGCCTTCCGACGCCCCGTCCTCGAGCCGCGTCCCGGCCGAGGAGCGTCTGTTCAACCTCGTGCTCGCGCTCGTCGCGGCCGAGAACGGACTGACGAAGGCCGACGTCCTCTCCACGGTGCAGGGCTACCGGCAGCGGGTGGGCCGGGGCGACCGGACCTCGCTCGAGCGCCAGTTCGAGCGCGACAAGGACGACCTGCGCGAGCTGGGCATCCCGATCGAGACGGTCGACGCCCCGGGCGACCCGGGCAACACCCAGACCGTCCGGTACCGCATCGCGAAGCGCAGCTACGACCTCCCGGCCGACCTGACCTTCGACCCGGAGGAGCTCGCGCTGCTCCGCCTGGCCGGGGCGGTCTGGCGCGAGGGGACGCTCTCGGCGGAGTCGCGGCGCGCGCTGATCAAGCTGCGCTCGATCGGGGTCGAGTCCGTCGACCCCGTCATCGGCATCAGCCCCTCGATCCGGGTCCGCGAGGCCTCGTTCGAGCCGCTCAACGCTGCGCTCGACCGCGGCCAGGTCGTCCGCTTCCCCTATCTGAAGCCCGGCGGCGAGGAGCCGCGCGTGCGCACCGTGCAGCCCCGCGCCCTGGTGAACCACCAGGGGCGCTGGCACCTCCACGGCTGGGACGAGGGCGCCGAGGGCACGCGGACCTTCCTCCTGTCGCGGATCGTCGGGCCGGTCGCGTCCACCGGCCGCACCGCGCCTCTCGTGGAGGGGGACCACGCGGCGACCGCTCTCGCCCAGCTCGACGAGATCCTGCAGCGCAACAGCGCGCTCCTGCGCGTCGCCCCCGACTCCGACGCCGCCCTCCGTCTCGGCGGGCGTGCCGAGGCCGAGGGCGAGGGCCAGGGCCTGCTGCGCCTGCACTACACCGACCCGGACGTGCTCGCGGACGAGCTCGCCGGTCACGGTCCCGAGGTGCGGGTGCTCGAGCCGGAGGAGCTCCGCCGCCGCGTCCTCGACCGCCTCCGCCGCACCCTGGACGACCATGGAGGGGATCCCCGTGGCTAGACCCCGCTCCCTGCAGGCGCGCGACCGCCTGGCCGTCCTCCTCTCCCTCGTTCCCTACCTGCTCGACCGGGGCCGCGTCTCCGTCGCCGAGGTCGCCGCGCACTTCGAGATCCCGGAGGAGGAGGTGCGCCGCGCGGTGCGCCTCATCGCCGTCTCGGGCATCCCCGGCGAGACCGCGCAGTACCAGGCGAACGACCTCTTCGACATCGGCTGGGACGACTTCGAGGAGAACGACCACGTCGTCCTCACCCACCAGGTCGCGATCGACGACTCGCCGAGGTTCTCGGCGCGGGAGGCCGCCGCCCTCATCGCCGGCATGCAGTACCTCGCAGCGCTGCCCGAGAACCAGGGCAACGACCGGATCGCCTCGCTGATGGGGAAGCTCGCACGCGGCGCCTCCTCGGCCCCGAGCGCGGTCGCGGTCTCGCGCGGCACGGGCGCGGACAGCGCTGTGGCGCTCCTGCGGACAGCGATGGGCTCGGCGACGCAGGTCGCTTTCGACTACCGCAGCGCCCGCGGCGAGACCGAGTCCCGGCTCGTCGACCCCTTCGTGCTCGAATCGGTCGATCGGGACTGGTACCTGCGCGGATGGGACCACCTCCGCGAGGGCGTCAGGACGTTCCGGGTCGACAGGATGCGCTCCCTCCGCGACACGGGGACGCCGATCGTCCGGCGCCGCAACGAGGTGACCCTCTCGGAACGGCTCTTCGAGGCCTCCGCCTCCGATCTCGTCGTGGACCTATGCGTCGCCCCCAGCGCCGTCGTGCTGCTGGGCGACTACGCGGCCGACGCCGAGTTCCCCGATCCCGTGCCGGGGGAGGAGGACCACGGTGTCCTCGTCCGTCTCCGCGTCGCCCATCTGGAGGGACTGACGCGCCTGGTGGCGTCGTTGGCGGGTCTCGTCACCGTGGTGGCACCCCCCGAGGCGCGCACCGCGGTCGCGCTCTGGGCGGCCTCCGCGCTCGCCGCGAACGAGGGGGAGCCGTCGTGACCTGGTGGTCGTGGATCCTGATCTGGCTCGGCCTCGCGCTGGGCGCTCTGGCGATGCTGGTCCTCTTCGCCCTCTCCTACTGGCGCAAGGGGAAGGTGCTCCTCGGACAGCTGTCCGAGGTCACCGCGAAACTCGAGACACTGAGTCCTGGAATGACGGACGACCTGCCGCCCCGGCCGTCCTCGTCGCTGTTCGCCGATCGCGACGACGTGAGGCGTGCGCACGAGGGCCGGCGTGACGCACGTCGCGACAGGATCGATCTCCGCCGGTCAGAACGGGTCGAACAGGGTAAGCTCCTCGTACACCGCAACCGACAAGTGAAGTGAGTCTGCAATGTTCGCTGGCCTCCAGGGGTGGCACCTCCTCATCATCCTCGCCGTGATCCTCCTCCTGTTCGGTGCGCCCAAGCTCCCGCAGCTGGCCCGCAGTGTCGGGCAGTCGATGCGGATCTTCAAGAGCGAGGTCAAGACCATGAAGGACGAGGACGGCACCGAGCGCCGTGAGTCGACCGAGGGGACCACCGGCACCGTCGCCGGATCCACCGGCACGACCACCGGCACCGGCACCACCACGCCGCCCGAGTCCCCGCTCAAGTAATGACGTCCGTGGCACCGAAGAAGCCACGGACGAAGCGGACGAAGAACCCCGACGGGCGCATGTCGCTCGGGGCGCACCTCGTCGAGCTTCGCAACAGGCTCTTCAAGTCGGCGATCGCGATCGTCATCGCGTGCGTCGCGGGGTGGTTCGTCTCGGAGTGGGTCTTCGAGGCCCTCAAGGCTCCGATCTCCGAGGTGGCCTCCACCCAGGGCAAGGAGGCGATCCTCAACTTCCCGACGATCGCCGGTGCCTTCGACCTGCGGCTGCAGATCGCCATCACGGTGGGCATCGTCCTGGCAAGCCCGGTCTGGCTGTACCAGATCTGGGCGTTCCTCGTCCCGGGCCTGACCCGCAAGGAGATGCGGTACGGCCTCGGCTTCATCCTCACCGCCATCCCGCTGTTCTTCGCGGGCTGCGCGGCCGGCTGGTTCGTGTTCCCGCACATCGTGGAGCTCCTGACGAGCTTCACCGGCAGCAACGCGGCGAGCTTCCTCGACGCCAAGATCTACTACGAGTTCGTTCTCAAGCTCGTGCTGGTCGTCGGCATCGCCTTCGTGCTGCCCGTCTTCCTGGTGCTCCTCAACTTCCTCGGCATCCTCCCCGGCATGCTGATCCTCAAGTCGTGGCGCATCGCGATCATGGCGATCGTGCTCTTCACGGCGATCGCGACCCCCGCGGCCGACCCGATCTCGATGTTCCTCCTGGCCATCCCGATCATCTTCCTGTTCTTCCTCGCCTGCGGGATCGCGATCCTGCACGACCGGCGCGCCGCCAAGCGCCAGCTGGTGTTCGACGGCAGCCCCTCCGACCTGCCCGCGTGACCGGACCGTCTCCCGCCGAGCGGTTCGCCGCGTTCCGGACGCGCCAGGGCCACGCGAGGGTCGAGGCGTTCCGCTCGACCCTCGCGTTCGACCTCGACCCCTTCCAGTACGAGGCCTGCAGCGCGCTCGACGACGGCCACAGCGTCCTCGTCGCCGCGCCCACCGGCGCCGGCAAGACCGCGGTGGCCGAGTTCGCGATCCACCTGGCCATGCAGGACCCGACGGCCAAGGTCTTCTACACGACGCCGATGAAGGCGCTGAGCAACCAGAAGTTCCAGGAGTTCGTCGAGGACTACGGAGCCTCCGAGGTCGGCCTGCTGACCGGCGACTCGAACGTCAACGCGCGCGCCCGCATCGTCGTGATGACGACCGAGGTGCTGCGCAACATGCTGTACGCCGACTCGGACCTCCTGCGCGACCTCGCCTACGTCGTGATGGACGAGGTGCACTACCTCGCCGACCGCTTCCGCGGCGCCGTCTGGGAGGAGGTCATCATCCACCTCCCGCAGCGCGTGCGGCTGGTCTCGCTCAGCGCGACCGTGTCGAACGCCGAGGAGTTCGGCGACTGGCTCCAGACCGTCCGGGGCGAGACCGAGGTCATCGTCTCCGAGGAGCGGCCCGTCCCGCTCGACCAGCATGTCCTGGTGGGCGGCAAGCTGGTCGATCTCTTCGACTCCTCCGGTCGGGCGGCGACGAACCGGGTGAACCCCGAGCTCGCCCGCATGGCCCAGGGCGGCTCCCGGGTCGAGCGCGGCGGCAGGGGCGGCCGCAACGGCCGAGGCGGTCGCGGCCGCTACCCGGAGCAGCGCACCGAGGAGCTCGTGCTGCGCTCGGAGGTCGTCGAGATCCTCCGCGGCAAGAACCTCCTCCCCGCGATCTTCTTCGTCTTCAGCCGTGCGGGCTGCGACCAGGCCGTGCGCCAGGTGCTGCGGTCGGGCGTGCGCCTCACCGAGCGCCACGAGCGCGACGAGATCCGCGCGATCGTCGAGGAGCGGTGCCGGACGATCCGCGACGAGGACCTCGCGGTGCTCGGCTACTGGGAGTGGCTCGACGGACTCCAGCGGGGCGTCGCCGCGCACCACGCCGGGATGCTCCCCGCCTTCAAGGAGGTCGTCGAGGAGCTGTTCCTGCGCCGGCTCGTGCGCGTGGTCTTCGCGACCGAGACGCTCGCGCTCGGCATCAACATGCCGGCCCGCACGGTCGTCCTCGAGAAGCTCGAGAAGTTCAACGGCGAGGCGCGCGTCCCGATCACACCGGGGGAGTACACCCAGCTCACCGGCCGGGCGGGCCGACGCGGCATCGACGTCGAGGGCCACTCGGTGATCCAGTGGCGCGGCGGGATGGACCCTCAGGCGGTCGCGTCCCTCGCCTCCCGGCGGACCTACCCGCTCAACTCCAGCTTCCGCCCCAGCTACAACATGGCCGCGAACCTGATCGAGCAGTTCGGGCGGGTGCGCACGCGCGAGATCCTCGAGTCGTCGTTCGCGCAGTTCCAGGCCGACCGGTCCGTCGTCGATCTCGCCCGCCGGTTCCGCCAGCAGGAGGAGTCGATGGCGGGCTACGTCACGGCGATGCAGTGCCACCTGGGCGACTTCGAGCAGTACGCGGCGATCCGCCGTGAGATCGGCGACCTCGAGCGCCGGGGCGCGGTGCGCGGCGAGTCGGCCTCCCACGCCGAGCGCGAGAAGCGCCAGGGACAGCTCACGAGCCTGCGGCGTCGGATGAAGGCGCACCCGTGCCACGCCTGCTCCGACCGCGAGCAGCACGCGCGCTGGGCCGAGCGCTGGTGGAAGCTGCGCCGCGAGACCGACGAGATCGAGCGCCAGATCCGCTCGCGCACCGGCGCCGTCGCCCGCATCTTCGACCACATCACGGACGTGCTGCTCGAGCTCGGCTACTTCCGCCGGGACGAGGTCGGCGAGCTCTCGCTGACGCCCAACGGTCGCACGCTCCGCCGGATCTACGGGGAGCGGGACCTGCTCGTCGCCGAGTGCCTCCGGAAGCAGGCGTGGACGGAGCTCGATCCGGCCGGCCTCGCGGCGATGGCGTGCTGCCTGGTCTTCGAGCCGCGACGCGAGGAGGGGACGCTCGGCGAGCAGTTCCTGCCCCGCGGCGCGTTCCCCGAGGCGCTGGAGAGGACCCAGCTTCTGTGGGCCCGGCTCGACGACGTCGAGCGGGAGCACCGCCTGCCGGGCAGCAACCCGATCTCGACGAGCCTGGCGCTGTCGATGAACATGTGGGCCAAGGGCATGCCGCTCGACATGGTGCTCCGCGAGTCCGACATGGCCGCCGGCGACTTCGTGCGCTGGGCGAAGCAGACCATCGACCTCCTCGATCAGCTCTCCGTCGTCGCCGAGGGCAAGGTCGGCCGCGCGGCCCGGACCGCCCTCGACCTGGTCCGCCGCGGCATCGTCGCGTACTCGACCGTCGCATGACGCCGGTCGCTCCTCCGCCCGACGGGCGGACCGTTCCGCTGTGGGTGGCGCTGCCCCTCGCCGCCCTCGGCGGCGCCGTGCTCGACCGCGGCTTCCCCGACTCCGATGTCTGGCCGCTGGCGATCGTGGGCGCCGCGGTGATCCTGTTCGCGCTGGCGGGGCGCGGCTTCTGGAGCGGGAGCCTCGTCGGTCTCGTCGGCGGAGCGGTCTTCTGGGGCGTCCACATCGAGTGGCTGACCCTCTACCTCGGCCCGGTCCCGTGGGCGGCCCTCGCCGGCCTGCAGGCGATCTTCTTCGCGGTCTCCGCGGGGCTGATGGCGGTCGTCTCCACGCGCGGCCACCGCGTCTGGACGGGACCGCTCGGCCGGATGGTCGGCCTCCCCGCCCTCCTGGCGGCGCTCTGGATCGGGCGCGAGTCGATCACCAGCGTCTGGCCCTACGGCGGCTTCGCCTGGGGCCGCCTCGCGATCTCGCAGTCCCTCGGCCCGCTCGCCGGTCTCGCGGCGTGGATCGGCTTCGCCGGCCTCGGCTTCGTGGTGGCGTTCCTCGCGGCCGTGCTCGCGCAGGCCGTCCGCGAGATGTCCGTCCCGGCCTCCGCCCGGGTCAGCGCTCTCGCGGGCTTCGCGATCGTGGCGCTGGTGTTCCCCGCCTGGCCGGCACCGACGGAGGGCACGACCCGGATCGCCGCCGTCCAGGGCGACTCCGATGCGGGCCTCTTCTCGCAGAGCTACCGCGGGCAGATCCTCGAGGACCACACCTCGGCGACGCTGCCGATCCTCGACCAGGACGTCGACATGGTGGTGTGGCCCGAGAACGGCGTCGACATCGATCCGACCCGGAACGCCCAGTCGGCCGCCGTCCTCGACTACCTCAGCCGGACGATGGACGCGCCGTTCATCGTGGGCACGATCACGAACCCCTCGGACGACGTCTTCTACAACAGCTCGCTGCTCTGGAAGGCGGGGGAGGGGGCGACGCAGGTCTACGACAAGGTGCATCCCGTGCCGTTCGCCGAGTACATGCCGGACCGGGCGTTCTGGCGGATGTTCGCTCCGGACCTGGTCGACCTGGTGAGCCGCGACTACTCGATCGGCACCCGTCCCAACGTCTTCGACGTGAACGGCGTCCTCGCAGGCATCGCGATCTGCTTCGACATCTCGGACGACGCGCTGACGAACGCGATGGTCGACGGGGGAGCCCAGGTCATCCTCGGGCAGACCAACAACGCCGACTTCGGCCGGACGGACGAGAGCGTCCAGCAGCTCGCGATCGCTCGCCTGCGGGCCATCGAGACCGGGCGCAGCGTGGTCAACATCTCGACCGTCGGGACGAGTGCGATCATCGGGCCGGACGGCTCGACGATCGATTCCCTGACATGGTTCGAGCCGGGTGCCATGGTGGACGAGGTCCCCCTCAGCTCCACCACGACCCCGGCTCTGGTGTGGGCGCGAGACCTCGGCTGGTACTTCCTGGCCGCCGGTCTCATCGGCATGGTCTCGTTCGTCCTCAGGACGCGCGAGCCGCGACGCCGTTCCCGCTGACCGGCGCTACGCGCCGATCTTGTGCTCGCCGCGCCTGGCGCGCAGATAGGCGAGCCGCTCCTCGAGCAGCTCCTCCAGCTCCGCGCGGGTCCGGCGCTCGAGCAGCATGTCCCAGTGGGTGCGCGGAGCCTTCTGCTCGCCCTTGTCCACGACGACCGGCTTCGAGTCCACCATCAGAGTGGCCTCGTGACCGCAGGAGCGGCACTCCCAGGTCTCCGGTGCTTCCGCATCGGCCGAGAACACCATGTCGGTGTCGTGGCCGCAGTTCGCGCAGTGGTACTCGTACGTCGATCGCGGGGAGAAGACGACGCCTTCTTCGCTCTGCAGGCTCTGGGATCCGAGCCGCATTCCTCGCAAGCTTCGATCTGCCATTGTGTGGTCTCCTCTCGCTGTGCTTCCCCAGTGTCAACGTCGTACCTGGAGGTGGTCTTCCCGTCCCTGCCATTGCCAGAGAATCCTCAGGTCGGAGGCGTATTCCGCGGTTCCTGAGGGCGTGGCTGACGGGCGCTGAGGAAGGCGACGACGGCCGCTCGGGCGAGGTCGGTGCGGTCGGTCACGAGCCCGTCGATCCCGAGCGCGAGGAGCTGCTCCATCCGCTCCGGATCGTCGATGGTCCATAGGTGGATCTCGCAGCCGGTCACCCGCAGCCGGGCGAGGATCCGCGGCTCGGCGACGCGGAGGCCGAGCGCGCGCTCGGGCACCTGGAGCGCGTCGATGCCGCGGAGAGCGAGACGCACGGGGAGGGCGGCGCCGAGGTGGGCGGCGACCAGGGCGACGACGAAGCGGACCGCCGACGCCGAGGTCGCGGCGCCGGGAAGACGGCGGAGGGCCGCTGCTCGACGGATCTCGGAGAACGAGGTGATCAGGACGCGCTCCGCGGCGGCGGCGCCGGACACCGCCGCGACGACCGGGTCGATCGCGTCCCGCGACTTCACGTCGACATTGAAGCGCGCGCAGGGGAGTGCGGCGAGGGCCTGCTCGAGAGAGGCGAGCCGGGCGCCGCCCGCCAGTCGGAGGTCGGCGAGCTCCTCCCACCGGGTGGCGGCGACGACGTGGCGGCGGCCGGAGCGGTCGATCACCTCGGCGTCGTGGACGAGCACGGCGACCCCGTCGAGGGAGGCGCGCGCGTCCGTCTCGAGGAGGTCCGCACCCGCGGCGAGGGCGCGTTCGAAGGCGGCGAGCGTGTTGCCCTCGGCCTGCGGGCCGAATCCGCGATGCGCGATCACCCGGGGGGTCGGCCCGCTCAGGGCGAGGGGTCGCTCAGGGGTGCGCATCGCGGACCGGGTCCGCGGCTAGACGGCCGGCGGCGGAGGAGTGGGCGCCGAGCCGAGGGCTCCGTCGGTCGTCGCGGGCGCCACGGGGGCGGACGTGTCGGATCCGGGCTCGACAGGAGTGGAGCCGACGGACCCGGATGCGGCAGGCGCGGACGCCGCAGGCGCCGACGGGGGTGCCGCATCCTGCGGGCGGACCGCCGGGGCGGACTGGCCGCGCTGGCCGAGCGCGCCTCCGATGCCCTTCAGCGCCTCGGTGAGCTCGCTCGGGATGACCCAGAGCTTGTTCGCGCTGCCCTCGGCGATCTTGGGGAGTGTCTGGAGGTACTGGTACGCGAGGAGCTCGCTGTCGGGGCGGCCCTCGTGGATGGCGTGGAAGACGGTGGTGATCGCCTTGGCCTCACCCTCGGCCCGCAGGACCGCCGCCTTCGCCTGGCCCTCCGCAGCGAGGATCGCGGCCTGGCGCTGACCCTCGGCGTTCAGGATCTGGGACTGCTTGGTGCCCTCGGCGGTGAGGATCACGGCTCGACGGTCGCGCTCGGCGCGCATCTGCTTCTCCATCGAGTCCTGGATGGAGAGGGGCGGGTCGATGGCCTTGAGCTCCACGCGTCCGACGCGGATGCCCCACTTGCCGGTGGCCTCGTCGAGGACGATGCGCAGCTGCCCGTTGATGTTGTCGCGGGAGGTCAGCGCCTCCTCGAGGTTCAGGCCGCCGACGACGTTGCGGAGCGTGGTGGTGGTCAGCTGCTCGACCGCGCCGAGGTAGTTGGCGATCTCGTAGGTCGCCGCCCGGGCGTCCGTCACCTGGAAGTAGACGACCGTGTCGATCGAGACGACGAGGTTGTCCTCCGTGATCACGGGCTGGGGCGGGAACGAGACGACCTGCTCGCGCAGATCGATCAGCGGGCGGACCCGGTCGATGAACGGCACGACGAGATTGAGGCCCGGCAGCAGGGTCTTGTGGTACTTGCCGAGGCGCTCCACGACCCCGGCGGTGGCCTGGGGGATGATGCGGACCGCTCGGAAGAGGACGACCAGGGCGAAGAGGACGACGGCGGCGACGACGACGATCGTCACGACGGAGGACGGTGTCACGGTGTGCTCCTTTCGGCGGGGACGACGACCGCGGTCGCGCCCTCGATGGCGGTGACGACGACTCTCTCGCCGACTCCGAGTGTGCGGTCCTCGACGAGCGGGGACAGGCGGACGGTCCAGGTCTCGCCGTTGGCGAGCTTGACCTGGCCGGCTCCGGGGCCGGCGAGGACGACGCTGCCGGAGAGCCCGAGGAGAGCGTCCGCTCCGCTGGGGGTGGGATCGCCGCCCCGCTTCAGCAGCCGCAGCAGCGGCGGACGGACGGAGAACAGCAGGAGGGCGGCGAGGACGGCCGCGACGGGGACCTGGACCCAGAAGGGAGCCCCGACCAGCCCGGTCAGCAGTCCGCCTATGCTGCCGACGGCGAGCATCAGGAACGTGAACTCGAGAGTGATCATCTCGACGATCACGAAGATGAGGATCAGCGCGAGCCAGAGGATCCACGCGTACTGGGTGACAGCGTCCATGCTGTGTGCTCCTTCCCCTCGACGAGCATTCCCAGGCTATCAACGCCCCCCCGGACGAGGGCTGGGAGAGGGGGTGCGCCGACGATCTCGAGGCCCTTGGTAGACTCCTCCGTCGGGCCGTGGCCCGTCATCGTGCCCGATCCGGTCTCCGAGCCGGCGTTCTGGAGGAATACCCGTGTCCAATCCCCTCGCCCCCGGCTCCTTCGACGGCAAGCGCGCTCTCGTCACCGGGTCGTCCCGCGGCATCGGCGCCGACACGGTCCGCTACCTGGCCGAGGCCGGAGCCCGCGTCGTCGTCAACTACCGCTCGAAGGCGCCGCGCGCCGACAAGCTCGTCGCGCAGATCGTCGAGGCCGGCGGCACCGCCATCGCCGTCGGCGCCGATCTCACCGACGCCGACTCGCGCGCCGAGCTCTTCTCCCGCATCGAGAAGGAGTACGGAGGACTGGACGTGCTCGTCCTGAACGCCTCCGGCGGCATGGAGAGCAACATGGGGGAGGACTACGCGATGGTCCTCAACCGCGACTCGCAGGTCGCCGTGCTCGACGCGGCGCTGCCGCTGCTCTCCGAGGGCTCCCGTGTCGTGTTCGTCACGAGCCACCAGGCGCACTTCATCCGGACCACGCCCACGATGCCCGAGTACGAGCCCGTCGCGCTCTCCAAGCGCGCCGGCGAGGACGCCCTGCGCGAGCGGATCGGTGAGCTCGCCGAGCGCGGGATCGAGTTCGTCGTCGTCTCGGGCGACATGATCGAGGGCACCATCACCGCGACCCTGCTGGAGCGCGCGAACCCGGGCGCGATCAGCTCGCGTCGCGAGTCGGCCGGCAAGCTCTACAACGTGCAGGAGTTCGCGGCCCAGGTCGCTCTGGCGGCCGTCGAGCCGATCCCCGCGGACAACACCCGCCTCGTCGGCGACATCTCCGACTTCGCCTGATCGCCTTCGCGGAATGACCCCGGCGCGCGGGTCTGCGATCCTCGACGGATGACTCCGATGGACGGCAGCGGACCGGCATCGGGGGAGTCCGTCCGCGCCGACGGGTTCCGCACATCGGCAGCCTCCGGGCGGCGTGGCGACTTCGACAGGGACGGCGAGACGAGCATCCTCCTCGACGCCGTCGCGGTGATGGCGAACTGGAGGAGGCGCTCGCCCTTCCGGTGCCGCGCCTTCCGGCGGACGCCCGAGAGGACCGAGACCTACCGACTGGAGGTGCGGCCCGTCGAGGCGTCGTTCTCCTGCGTCGACGAGCGCACCGGGACGGTCGACGCGTACGACGCCCCGACCGGCCGGTACGTCTCCGGGGGCGAGGAGCGTCCGCTGGACCGATGGCAGCTGCTGCCGGAGCCGCTGGCGGCCCGCCTGGCCTTCCCGCTGAACCTGCCGGTCTGGGGACGGCCGAGCGACGGGTACCGGATGACCGGCGCGTCGATCGACGGCGCGCTCACCGTGATCCGTCTTCGACACCAGGCCGACGACCGCGTCCGCGGCACGATGACCGTCGATCCGCAGCTGCGGCTGGTCACGCGCTTCGACACTCCGACCGAGACGTGCTGGTACGAGGACGTCGAGGCGTGGGTGGAGCCTTCGCCGATCCGCTGATGACGTTCCGGACCGTCGGGCGGCCTCAGTCCCGGTCCGTCCGGCCCTTCCACCGTTATCCGATAATGCACATTATGTCAGTTCGACCGAAGTCCCGTTCTGCAGGGATGGCGATCGGCTCCCCTCAACGCTCCTGCGACAGGACGTCATCGATCGCCGCCGCGCTCCGATGGCAGACCGGGCGCTTCGACGGTGAGGCCTCGGATCACCGCGGCGACGACCATGCGCTGCGTGAGTTCGGCGCTGGTGTCCACGGGCCACTGGCTCACCGACCCGACGTGCGCCGCGACGACCGCCTTCGCCAGGACGGCGGACTCGACGGCGGGGACGCGGCCGTGCACGGCCGCGAGGGTGGCGAAGCGCTCGCCCAGCTCGCGCGAGACGCGGTCGTCGTCGATCATCATCCGCTCGGCGAACTCCGGGTCCGCGGCAGCGCGTGCCAGGAGCACCGACCGCAGGGAGAACCACTCGCGGCTGGACGGGAGCGCGTCGAGGAGGGAGCGGACGGCGCCGTCGAGGGTCGCCGCGCGGTGCTCCTCCTGCAGCTGGACGTCGAGGGCCTCCTGCAGGCTCCCCCACACTCTCGCGGCCTGCTCCTCGTGGAGTGCGAGGAAGAGCTGGTCGACACCGGCGAAGTTCGAGTAGAACGCGCCGCGGGTGAAGCCCGCCTGCGCGCAGATGTCCTCGACGCGCTGGCCGATGGTGCCCGTGCTCTCGAAGAGCTCGGCGGCCGCGGCGAGGAGACGTCGTCGCGTCTCGCTCCTCCGCCGGACCGGAGCCTGCTCGCCTGTGACCACGCCCCCAGCCTATTCGGATCCTTGCGCTGAATGGGCCTTTTCAGTACGTTTCGTTTTCAATGCATACCGTATCGAGAACTGAAACGCCCGAACCTCGACGGCGACGGTCCCCGTGGCTGCCGACCGCGACCGTCGTGCTCATCGGGGCGGTCCTCGCCTGGCTGAACCGGGTGGAGTGGTGGGGGTGGCTCGTCGTCGCGGCGGCCGCGGTCCTGATCGCGGCCGTCTCGAGGAGCTGGCGGCACCGGCACTGGATGCTGCGTACGGCGGCCTGGGTCGCGTCCGCAGGGCTCGTCGGAGCCGTCGCGCTCGCCGCGGGTCCTCTCCCGGCGACGCGGACGCTCGCCGGTCCGCACACCGCCCCGGTCACGACCCGGCAGGGCGACGTCGTCGGTGTGCACGACGCCGCGGCCGGGGTCGACGCCTTCGCGGGGATCCCCTACGCCGCTCCCCCGGTCGGCCCGCTGCGTTGGGAGGCGCCCCGGCCGGCCCCGCAGCGGTCGGCGACCCTCGTGGCCGACGACTTCGGCCCCTCCGCCGTTCAGCCGGAGCCGACGTTCCTCTCCCGAACGGCGACCCGCGTGCTCGACCTGCCGCTGGAGGAGACGCTCCTCGGCGGGTACGCGACGGACGAGGACAGCCTCCGCCTGAACATCTGGACGCCGGCCGGCGGGGCGGGCGACTCCAGCCCGGTCCTCGTCTACCTCCACGGCGGCGCGTTCGTCTCGGGGTCCGGCGCCCTCCCCGCCTACGACGGCGCGGCGCTCGCCTCCCGGGGCGCGGTGGTCGTCACCGTCGCCTACCGTCTGGGCGTCCTCGGTTTCCTCGCCGGTGATGTGCTCGGCGGCGGCACCCCGGGGAATCAGGGACTGCTCGACCAGGTCGCCGCTCTGCAGTGGGTGCAGGACAACATCGCCGCTTTCGGCGGGGACCCGGGGCGGGTGACGGTCGCCGGCCAGTCCGCCGGCTCCGGCAGCGCCTGCATCCTCGGGGCCTCGCCCCTCGCGGCCGGCCTCCTCCACGGGATCATCGGGGAGAGCGGAGGATGCCTGGGGTCGGCGGGAGATCGCGAGGCCGGCGACCTCTACGACGACGCCGCCACCGCACGGGAGGCGGCTGCGCGCCTGAGCGAGGCCCTCGGCGGGGCGAGCCTCGCCGAGATGAGAGCCCTGCCGGCCGAGCGCATCGTCGCGGCCGCCGCGGGCCTCTCGCAGCACTGGTGGCCCTCGATCGACGGCGTCGTCCTCCCCGACACGCCGCTCGCCGTCTACGAGGCCGGTCGGCAGAACGACGTCCCCCTCCTGCTCGGCAGCAACTCCGACGAGACCTCGCTCGATCTGCTGGGAGGCGTCGACCCGGATCCGGACACCTACGAGCAGGAGGTGCGCCGGGAGCACGGAGACGACGCGGACCGATTCCTCGCGCTGTACCCGGGTGCCGTCGAGGACCAGGTCGTCGACTCCCGGCTGCGCGCCGACAGCGACCGGACGATGACCGCCCCGATGCGGCTCTGGGCGCTGACGGCCGCCCGGACCGGGCGGGCGGGCGTCCACGCCTACATCTTCACGCGCACTCCCCCGGAGAGCGGACTCGAGCGGTTCGGCGCGTACCACGGCGCCGAGGTGATGTACGCGTACGGGAACCTCGGGGCGGACGGCGACGCCGACTACACGGACGTCGACCGCCGGCTCGAGCAGGAGATGACCGCGCGCTGGCTCGCGTTCGTCTCCCACGGCGATCCGGACGCCGCCGGCCGCGAGCGGTGGCCGGCCGTCCAGGAGGATCCGGACAGCGTGCTCGAGTTCGGCGACGTCGTCCGGGTCGCCGGGCGCCCGTCCCCCGACGCGGTCGACTTCTGGCTCGCGGGGACGGGCTGACGCGGGGGCGCTCCTCGCGGCGGAACCCTCCGGTCAGCGGGGAGCCTCCGCTCAGAGCTGCCCGACGAGGTGCGCCTGCCGGCCGTCGCGCGCGAAGACCGGGATGACGGCCAGCGGCGCGTCGGCGACGATCCACTGCCCGCCCTCGTGCTCGGCGCCCGTCGAGAGCTCCGTCCAGCGCGCCCCGGCGGGCAGGTAGACCCGTCGGGAGACGGCTCCGGCGTGCGTGACCGGAGCCACCAGCAGGTCCGAGCCGAAGAGGTACTGGTCGGCCAGATCCCAGGCCTCCGGGTCCCCCGGGAACTCGTGGAACACCGCGCGCAGCACGGGCTGGCCCAGCTCGTGCGCCTCCCGCATCGCCTCGCGCGTGTAGGGGCGCAGGGTCTCGCGCAGATGCAGCAGGCGGGTGAGGATCGGCGTGGCCTCCTCGCCGAAGCTCCACACCTCGTTCGCGGCTCCGGTCGCGGCGCGGCGGGTCCCGTCGGCGGCCGTGACCGGGGCCGACGGCGCGCGGTCGCCGTGGAGGCGCATCACCGGGCTGAACGCGCCGAACTGGAACCAGCGCACGAGGAGCTCACGGAACTCCGGATCCGACGGGTCTCCCCCGGCGAATCCTCCGATGTCGGTCGTGAACCACGGGATCCCCGCGACGCCCATGTGGATGCCGGCCGTGATCTGGTGGCGCAGGTCTGCGAAGGTCGAGTGGATGTCGCCCGACCACACGAGCGCACCGTAGCGCTGGCTGCCCGCCCACGCGGTGCGGACGAGGTTGACGATCGCGGTCTCCCCGCCCTCGCTCTGCCCCTCGAAGAAGCCGCGGGAGAACGCCTGCGGGTAGAGGTTGCCGACCTGGACGGCGGGGCCGGCGGCGTAGCGGTAGTTGTCGAAGTCGTAGACGCCGTACTCGGGCTCGGCCTCGTCGAGCCAGAAGAGCCGGATCCCGTGCTCGCCGTAGTTGCGCCGGCACGCCTCCCAGACGAACCTCCGGGCGGCGGGGCTCGTCGCGTCGTAGAACGCGCTCGGACCCTCGAACTGCATGTGCAGGTCCAGGCCCCGCTCGGCCTTGACGAGGAGGTTCCCCTTCTTCATCGCGATGTAGTTCTCGGACTCGACCGACACCTGCGGCCAGACCGAGACCATCAGCTCGATCCCGAGCTCGCGCAGCTCGGCGACCATGGCGGACGGATCCGGCCAGAACTCCTCCTCGAAGCGGAAGTCGCCCATGTGCGGCCAGTGGAAGAAGTCGGCCACGATCACGTCCATCGGCAGGCCGCGGCGCCGGTGCTCGCGGGCGACCTCGAGCAGCTGCTCCTGGTTCCAGTAGCGCAGCTTGCACTGCCAGAAGCCGAGGCCGTGCTCGGGCATCATCGGGACGTGCCCGGTCGCGTCGGCGTAGGCCCGGGTGATGTCGGCCGGGGTCTCCCCCGCGGTCACCCAGTAGTCGAGCTGCTGGGAGGACTCGGCGGACCACTCCGTGCGGTTGGCTGCGAAAGTCGCGCGGCCGATCGCGGGGTTGTGCCAGAGGAACCCGTAGCCGCGGCTCGACAGCACGAACGGGACGCTCGACTGGGAGTTGCGGTGCGCGAGCTCGAGCGTGCAGCCCTTCAGATCGAGGATGTCCTGCTGGTACTGCCCCATCCCGTACAGCTTCTCGTCGGGGGACGTCTCGAACAGCGCGGTCAGCCGGAAGTCGCCGCCCAGGTGCGGACGCTGCTCGCGGGCGCGCAGCTTGAGCGCTCCCCCGCTCCCGAGCTCTCGGACGAGCAGCTCCCCCCGACGGTCGTAGAAGGAGAGGGAGCAGGAGAGCTCGTGGTAGCCGGTCTGGTACCCGTAGCCCTCCTGCTGCTCGAGGACGACGGTGATGCCGCCGGCGCGCAGCGTCGCCCGCGGTCCCTCGATCGAGACCTCCGGCGCGTGGCGCTCGGGGGCGATCAGCGCCCAGTCGGTGTCGAGGACCTCCCCGGACCGGCGGGCGCGGACCCGGACGCTGTCCCTCCCCCACGGCTCGACGACGACGGTCTCGCCGTCGCCGCGCCAGACGAGGCGGTCCCCCTCGAGCGCGAACGCGTCGGTGTCCATGTGCTCCTGCTTCCTCGAGTCGGGCACGGCGCTCAGTCCTTGACCGCGCCGGCGGTGACCCCGGCGGCGACGTAGCGCTGGGCCACGATCAGCAGCACGGCGGCCGGGATGGAGGCGATCACGGCGGTCGCCATGATCCCGTTCCAGTTGGTGGTGGTCGATCCGATGTAGCGGTAGAGGCCGAGGGTGAACGGCACGATGCTGTTGCCCGAGGTGAGCGAGTTCGCGTTGAGGAAGTCGGCCCAGGCGAACAGGAACGAGAACAGGCCCGCGGTCACGATCGAGTTCCGGCTCAGCGGGATGACGATCGAGACGAAGGAGCGCCAGTTGCTCGCACCGTCGATCCGCGCGGCCTCGATCAGCTCGTCTGGGATGCCGAGCATGAAGGCCCGGAGGATGATCACCGCGAACGGCACGGAGGCGGTCGCGTCGGCGAGGATCAGGCCCGGATAGGTGTTGAGCAGCCCCAGCGCGTTGTAGATCGCGAACAGCGCGGTGACCAGGACGATCCCGGGGATCATCTGGGCGAGGAGGAACACGAACATCACGACGCCGGTCCCCCGCACCCGGAACTTCGCCATCGCGAAAGCGGCGGGCAGGGCGATCGCCAGCGTCAGGATCACGCAGCCGATCGAGATCACGAGGCTCGTGATGAGGTTCGGCAGCTGCGTCGAGAACGCCTGCACGTACCCGTCGAGGGTCGGGTCGCCGGGGAACAGGCTCGGCGGGGTCTGGATCAGGTTCTGCGGCTTGGTCAGCGAGACGTTGACCATCCAGTAGAGCGGGAAGAGGAGGAAGCCGCAGAGCACGATCGCGATGACCACGTCGATCCCGCGGCGCAGCCCTGTGGTGTGCCGGTTCATCCGAGGTCCTCCTTGCGCTGGGCGCGGATGTAGATCACGCCGAAGACGAGGGCGACGATCACGAGGATCTGGCCGGCCGCCGCACCGACTCCGAACTGCAGGTCGGTGAAGGACTGCTCGTAGGCCCAGGTCGCGAGGGTGTGCGAGCTGTTGGCCGGGCCTCCCTTGGTGAGGATCCAGATGACGTCGAACACCTTGATCGTGTAGACGAGGCCGAGGAGGAGCGTGACGGAGGTCACCGGTCGCAGCAGCGGCCAGGTGATGCTCCAGAAGGACCGCCAGCGCGAGGCGCCGTCCAGTGCCGCGGCCTCGTAGAGGCTCTCGGGGATGCCCTGCAGGCCTCCGTGCAGCAGCACCATGTTGAACGGGATGCCCAGCCAGATGTTGGCGATGATGACCGCCCACAGCGAGACGGACGGATCGGTCAGCCAGCCGACCGGCGTGCCGATCGCGGCGTTCAGGATGCCGAACTGCTGGTCGAAGATCCAGCGCCAGGCCGTCGCCGAGACGATCAGCGGCAGGAGCCACGGCAGCAGGATGAGGGAGCGGAACGTCGCCGAGAGCGGGAACCGGCGGCTGAAGAACAGCGCCAGGGCCATGCCGATCGTGAACTGGCCCACCAGCGAGACCACGGTGAAGACCACGGTGTGCCAGGCGATGCTCGCGAAGATCGGATCGGTGACGACCGTGACGTAGTTGTCGAAGCCGACGAAGGGGGCGATCCCGGTCACGAAGGACGACGGTCCGAAGTCCTGGAGGCTGAGGACGACGCCGCGGATGATCGGGTAGACGAAGAAGACGGCGAGGAAGATCACCACGGGCGCCATGAACGCGGCGGCGGCGAGGCGGAGGTGAGAGCGGGGTCGGCGGCGGGCGGGCGGCCTGGTGGCCGCCCCGCCCGCGACCGGCGCCGTGAGCACGGCGGGGTCGGTCATGCGGCCGCTACTTCAGGCTCGCCGCGGCGTCGTCGAGGGCCGCCTGCGGCGTCTTCGAGCCGGTCAGCGACTCCTGGATCGCGGTCCAGAGCGCCTTCGAGGTGTCCGGGTAGGCGACGCCGAGGTCGCTGGTGCGTCCCTGCGCGACCGAGATGGCCTCGACCCACGGCTGGAGCGCGGGGTCCTCGGTCGCCTGCTCGGCGGCCGCGTCGGCGTACGGCATGATGTACGACTGGCCGGCCGCCCAGGCCTTCAGGCTGTCGGGCTGGATGACGCACTGCGCGAACTCCGTGGCGAGGGTCTGCTTCGCGGCGTCGGAGGCGACCACCTCGACGAACTCGCCGCCGAGCGGGCTCGGTGCCGCTCCCCCGTCCTTCGCCGGGATCGGCACGACGCCGTAGTCGATGCCCGCCTCGTCGAGGGCGGAGAGCTGCCAGGTGCCGTTGACCATCATTCCGAGCTTGCCCGCGAGGAACTGGTCGCGGACGTCCTGCTGGTTGGCGTTGACGTTCGCCTGCGAGGCCGAGCCGCTCTTCACCAGGTCGGTCCAGAGCGCGAGCGCCGAGACGGCGTCGTCGGAGGAGATGTCCTCGAGGGTCGCACCGGAGCCCCAGAAGAAGGGCAGGAACTGGAAGGTGCCCTCCTCGGTGCCGATAGCGGAGAAGCCGAGCCCGGTGACGTCGCCCGCGGTGAGGGCCTTCGCGGCGGTGGTCAGCTCGTCCCAGGTCGTCGGCGGAGTGACGCCGGCGGCCTCGAAGAGCGCCTTGTTGTAGAAGAGCGCGAGGGTGTTCGAGCCGATCGACGAGCCGTAGGTCTTCCCGTCCAGCTGGCCGGCGGCGAGCACGTTCGGGAGGACGTCGCTGGTGTCGAGCCCGGAGGCGGCGTTGTCGACGAGCAGGCCGGTGTCGGCGAACTTCGCGACGTTGGGGTTGTCGAGGACGACCAGGTTCGGCGTCGTCTTCGACGCGGCCGACTGCAGGAGCTTGGTGGTGAGGTCGGGGTCGGAGGTGCGCTCGAGGGTGATCCCGGTCGAGGCCTCGCAGCCGGCCAGGAGCTGGCCGTAGGGGGAGGACGCGTCGTACTGGGTGAAGCTGTCCCAGAGGGTGAGTGACTTCGACGAGTCGTCGCCCGCTCCCTGTGCGCTGCACGCGCTGAGGGCGACTCCGGCGATGAGGACGAGGGAGGCGGCGCCTGCGGCCCGTCGGATGCTGTTCTTCACGGTATTCCTCTCTGAATACGGTCGGAACGAGCGGAGCGCTCGCGCCGGGAAGACCCTCCGGGGCGCCCGCTGGGGCGGTCCGTCCGGAAGTCGTGGCGAGCCTAACCGAGTCGGAGAACCGGTTCAATAGATTTCGGAGAACCGGTTCACCGATCGCCCGGGGAACGCCCCGGGCGACCCGGTCGACGTCAGCCGCGCGCCCGCCGCCACGAGGGGACGACGCCCCGGCTGGTGCCCGGCGAGAAGGGCGCGGTGGTGCCGAGGTCCACGACCACCGCGGGCAGCAGCTCCGTCACTCCCGGAGTCGCGGTGCCGGCGAGCTCGTCGAGCACCAGGTCGACCGCCCGCGAGACCATCTCGTCGCCGGGCAGATCCACCACGGTGACCGGCTGGTCGGCGTGCCGCATCACCGCCTCCGGGGCGACGGTCATGATCGAGCAGTCCTCCGGGACGCGCAGGCCCAGGCCGCTGAGGCGCTGCAGGAACGGCTCGAGCACGCCCGGCCCGTGCGTGACCACGGCGCTCAGGCCGGGGAGCTGCTCCTGCGCCTGCTCGAACCAGTCGTCGACGTCGTCGGTGCTGGGGATGACGGCGCCCCGCACGCCGCGCAGGCGGCACTGGTCGAGGAAGCCCTCGCGGAACCGCAGGGCGAAGGCGTAGCCGCTCTCGTAGGCGTCGGGGCCCATCCCGAGGACCGCGATCTCGACGTGCCCGAGGTCGGCGAGGTGGTCGACGGCGACCCGCGCCGCGCCGTCGAAGTCGAGGTCGATCGCGCTGAACGGGCTGCCCTCGCCCGGGTAGCCGACCAGCGCGGTCGGCAGGCCGATGCTCGCGAGGACCGGCAGCCGGGGGTCGTCCCGGCGGATGTCCATCACGACGAGCGCATCGGCGAGGACGTCGCGCGCGAGCTCCCCCTCGCCCGTGCCCATCATCAGCAGGTCGAAGCCGCGGGCGCGGGCCGCGTACATCGCCGCCCGCACGAAGCGCATGAAGACGTCGACATCGGTCTGCCGCGATTCCGGATCGACGGAGGCGAAGAAGCCGAGGATGTTCGTGCGCCGCAGCGCCAGGGCCCGCGCCATCGGGTCGGGCCGGTAGCCGAGCCGCTCCACGCTCGCGAGCACGCGCAGGCGGGTCGCCTCCGGGAGCTTCTTGTTGCCGGAGAGCACGTAGGACACCGTGCTGCGGGCCACCCCCGCATCGGCCGCGACGTCGCGAATGGTCACCATGGGCTCAGCGTAGTGAGGGCCCGGCGACGGGAGGGCCCGCCGGCGACCCCCTCGACCGGTGGGCAGCAGCGTGCATACCAGGGCGGTCCGGCCGTCCCGCCGTGGGTGGAGAGCCGTCCGCCGCGAGCCGCGCGACGGCGCCGACGGACGCAGGCCGCGGACGAGCAGTCGGTCACGGTTGCGCGTGTATCGACGGGCACGTACGGTCGTCGGGTACCTCGTCGCGAGCCGCGACGTCGGTGCGGCCGCCACACCGGCCGATCCAGCGGCTCGCGGTCACGGGGGCCCCCCGCACGGAAGACGGACTCTTGCGCTCCAGCACCGGTACTGCGTCCACGACGCAGCAGCTGCTCTCGCACTGACGTCCCCCGTGCCCGCCCCTCAGGGGCGAGCCCCTGCTCCCTCGGAGCCCGGTGGTCGTCGTGCGCCGACACCGACCACTGGAGCACCGTGCCCTCCTCGTCCCGCACCACCCCGCCCGCCGTCGTCCTCCACGACTGCACGTTCGCCTGGCCCGACGGCTCCGTCGTCCTCGACCGCGTCACCGCTGCGTTCGGACGCGGGCGCACCGGTCTCGTCGGCGCGAACGGCGCCGGCAAGTCGACCCTCGTCCGCCTCGTCACCGGCGGCCTCTCCCCCACCGCCGGGAGCGTCTCGACGACGGGACCCGTCGACCTGCTGCCCCAGCGCCTCCGGCGAGGGCCCGACGACACCGTCGCCGATCTCCTCGGGACCCGGCATCGCCTGGACGCTCTGCACGCGATCCTCCGCGGCGACGCGGATCCGCGGCACTTCGAGGTGCTCGCGGACGACTGGGACCTCGAGGCCCGAGCGCTCGCCGCACTCGGCGACGCCGGTCTCGACCTGGAGGAGGCGGACCTGCTGCGGCCGGTCGCGACCCTCTCCGGAGGGCAGGTCGTCCTCACGGCCGTGACCGGCGTCCGGCTGCGCGGTCGGCCGATCGCCGTGCTCGACGAGCCGACGAACGACCTCGACCGGCGCTCCCGAGGGCTTCTGCTCGACCTGGTCGACCGGTGGCGCGGGACGCTCGTGCTCGTCAGCCACGACCGGGAGCTGCTCGAGCACGTCGACGAGATCGCGGAGCTGCGCGACGGGGCGGTCCGCACCTCCGGCGGGACGTTCTCGGCGTTCGAGGAGCGGCTCGCCCTCGAGCAGGCGGCCGCGGAGCGCGATCTGCGCGACGCCGACCGGCTTCTCCGCGCCGAGCGGCGGCAGCGCATCGAGGCCGAGACGACCATCGCCCGCCGCGCGCGGGCGGGGGCGCGATCGGCGGAGTCGATGCCCGCGATCCTCGCGAACGCGCGGAGAGGACGAGCCGAGGCGACCGCGGGACGGCTGCGCTCCGGGCACGGGGCCGCGGAGGCGCGGGCGCGCGAGCAGGTCGACGCAGCGTCGCGAGCAGTCCGGGACGACGACCGGGTCCGCCTCGACCTGCCGGACCCCGGGGTCGCGGCCGGGCGCCGGCTGGCGGAGGTGACGGTGCGCGGCCGGACGACGGTGCTCCAGGGGCCGGAGCGGATCGCCGTGGTCGGCGCGAACGGGACGGGGAAGACGACCCTGCTCGAGCACCTCGTCGGGGCGCCGGGTGCGCGGGAGCATCCGCTCGCCGGCACCACGGCCCGAGCGCTGACGGAGCGGGTCGGCTGGCTCCCCCAGCGCCGCGAGGGACTCCTCGACGAGGAGGCCACCGTGCGGGAGCACGTCTCCCGGGCCGCGCCGGATCGTCCTGCGGTCGAGCTGCGGAACGCCCTCGCGCGGCTCCTGGTGCGCGGCGACGTGGTCGATCGGAGGATCGCGTCGCTCTCGGGCGGCGAGCGGTTCCGCGTCGCGCTCGCCGGGCTCGTGCTGGCGCAGCCGGCTCCGCAGCTGCTCGTGCTCGACGAGCCGACGAACGACCTCGATCTCGCCACGACCGACCACCTCGTCGACGTTCTCGCCGCCTGGCGGGGCGGCCTGGTCGTCGTCAGCCACGACGAGGCGTTCCTCGACCGGCTCGGACTCCACTCCCGAGTGGTGCTCGACGCGGAGTGACGGCTGGTCCCCCGGCCCCCGGCGGTTCTGGCCTCGACCGGGCCCCTGCCGCCGGGGAGACTGTCCGGGCCCCTCCCGCCCTCAGCGAACGGACCGACGTGCTCACCGGACTCAGCGCCTTCCCCCTCACACCGCTCCGCGACGACAGCATCGACGAGCGGTCGTTCGCCGCTCTCGTCGAGCGGCTCGCGCGGGCGGGAGTCGACTCGATCGGCGCCCTGGGCTCGACCGGCTCGGCTCCGTACCTGGACCGCGGCGAGCGCCGGCGCGCCGCCGAGATCGCCGTCCGCGGCGCCGGCCCGGTGCCGGTCGTGGTCGGGATCGGGGCGCTGCGCACCTCGCAGGTGCTGGCGCTCGCCGAGGACGCGCAGAGCGCCGGAGCGAGCGCGGTGCTCCTGGCGCCGCTCGGCTACCAGCCGCTGACGGACGAGGACGTGCTGGGGCTCTACGAAGACGTGACGGCTCAGCTCTCGGTGCCGCTCGTCGTGTACGACAACCCCGGGACGACGCGCTTCTCCTTCTCCGACGACCTCTACGGGGCCGTCGCCCGGCTGCCGCAGGTCGCCTCCCTCAAGATCCCCGGCGTGCCGGAGGGACCGGGCGCCGCGGCGGCGCGCGTCAGCGAGATCCGGGCGCGGGTGCCGGAGGGGGTCACCGTCGGGGTCTCGGGGGACGCCGCGGGTGCGCGCGGGCTGCTCGGCGGCTGCGACGCCTGGTACTCGGTGATCGGCGGCATCTTCCCGCGGACGGCGCTGTCGATCGCCCGGGCGGCGCAGTCGGGCGATGAGGCGGCCGCGATCGCGGGATCGGCACGCCTGCAGCCCGTCTGGGACCTCTTCGCGGAGCACGGCGGCAGCTACCGCGTGGTCGCAGCGATGGCGGAGCAGCTCGGTCTCGCCGAGGCGCGCTGCCTCCCGCGTCCGGTCCGCGGGCTCGGTGCACGGGCGCGGGCCCGGGTCGCGGAGGTCCTGGCGGAGCTGGGCCCTGTGCTGGAGTGATGCTCGGGCGGGTCGACGGGAGGACGGCTCGGACGGCGTGGTCGTTCCGGACAGCTGGAGGGGCGGGCCGGGGATGTCCCCGACCCGCCCCTCCGGCGGAGCACGCGACCTCAGCAGGCCTTGGACGCGCGGTAGGTGTTGCGTCCCGCCGCCACGAACAGCGCGTCGAGGACTCGGGCCTTGCCCGGCGCCACGGAGTAGCAGCTGCCGTCGAAGTCGGCGATGATGTCGGCCTTGCGCTCGACCGTGCTCGACCCGCAGTTGCGGAAGACGAGAGCGCGCTGGCGCAGGACGCCCTCGGGTCCGAGGGTGGCGCCGGTGGCCACCTCCTGGGCTCCGCACGCGTAGTTCCCGGCGCTCACGTACTGTCCGTTCGCGACCTCGGCCGCGGAGGCGGGCGTCGCGACAGCGACGACGCCGACGGAGGCGATGGCGCCCGTGAGGGCGAGGGTGGCAAGAGTTCGTCGAAGAGTCATGGTCGTTTCTCCTTCTGCTTCTCGGTCCCTTCACGCTGGCACCGGTCCGCCGACGAGCGCGAGGAACCTGGGAGCCTTCACACCGGGGGGCCAGACCGGTGCGGGGAAGTGCTCCCGAACGGGGCGAAAGGGTCGGAACCGGCGGGGCGGACGATCAGGAACGGGCCTCTCCTTCGCCTCCTGAGCGCCTCGATCCGCCGCCGATGCGGTCGCCGAGCCGCCGACCGTTCCGTCCGTGCGGCGTCGTCCCTCCGCCGTCCCGCGACTGGCGCGCATCGACGGGTCGTCCGGCCGGTCCTCCGGCTAGCGTTGCAGGCACACCCCCCGCCGACCCGGACCGCTCCGCCGACCTCGTCGGTTCGCGGTCCCTGCACGAGGAGCCCCCGTGTCCCCCGACGATTCAGCAGTACCCCCCTCTCGAACTCCCGGCCTCCGGCGGCGCGCCGTCATCGGCGGCGCCCTCACGGGTGCTCTCGCTCTGGGCGCGGCGACGCTCCCGGCCGCCTCCGCCTCCGCCTCCCCCGTGCCCGGCCTGCCCGGGGAGAGGACCCGCACGATCAACGTGAGGACGAAGAACCGCGGCGTGCTCTACGACGTCCTCACGGTCTCGATCGCGGGCGACCTCGCGCGGATCTTCGTGCCGCAGACGGTGAAGCCGCGGCAGGCCGCGGCGGTACCGGTGATCTGGTTCATCCACTCCGCGCAGGCCGACCACACCTCGCTGTCCAGCGTCTTCGCGTACCCGGCCGAGCTCGCCGTCGAGCGGGGCGCCATCGCGATCTGCCAGACGCTCGGCGGAACGATCTGGACCAACGACACCGCGCAGAAGCACCAGCGGAACGGCTACGCCTACCTCTCCGGCCAGTTCCCGATCGCCGCCAGCTACCTCTGGGCGATGTCGGCCGGCGGCGCGCTCGCCTGCGAGGACTACGGCGCGCGGGTCTTCCCCGGCATCAACGGCGTCTACCTGGTCAACGGCGTCTACGACCTCCGCGACACCCACGACCGCACGACGCGGGGCCGCTTCTCGATCGGCGGTGCCTTCGGCGGCAGCACCGCTCAGATCGACTCCCACAACCCGAAGCGGCTGCCCGCCTCCGCCTGGGCCGGCGCGAACATCCGCGCGGTGGTGTCCGACACGGCCCACCCGGACCCGAGCGTGCCGCCGGCACTGCACGGGCTCGCCCTCGTGAAGAAGGCGACGGCCACGGCCAGGGAGGCGACCGTCCGGACGCACGCGCTCGGCCACAACGCACCGTCGTGGGTGAACCAGGACGGCATCGACGCGATCTTCCGCTGGCACGCCGGGCTGGCCGCCGCGCCGGCGCCGTCGGCGACGCCGACCCCGACGAAGACCCCCGTCGTCCGCCCGTCCACCGCGGGCCGCTGGGACTTCGACCAGGCGGACGCCCCGTACGCGGGAGAGCCGGGGTCCCCGTTCCGATCCCGCTGAGCGGTCCGGACGCGACGGCGTCCCTCGGGATGCGCTGACCGTCACGGGCCCGCGGCGGGAGCGCTCGGCCGCAGTGAGACCGGGCCTACGTCCCCTCCGCGGAGCTCCGCGGCGCCCTCTTCCGGACAGGGCCGCTAGAGGACATTGTCAGCGGCGGGACGGCCGTGCCACGGTTCGAGGACGGCCGATGAGGGCCGTCCCGATCGAAGGCAGCACATGCGCTCCAGCACCGTCCCTCGTCCGCCCGCCGTCCAGGACGGCACGTCGCAGCCGCGGGATCCAGGAGCGGCGCGGCGGCTCCGGCGGGGTCTGCTCGGGTTGACCGCGGCCGTCGCGCTCCTCGTCGGCACCGCCGTTCCTCTCGCGGCGGTCGCCGCTCCGTCCGCCCCTGTCCTCGGGGTGGCGGCCTGGGGAAGCGGCACCGACGGGAAGACCACGGTCCCGGCCGGGGTCGAGGGCGTCCTCTCCCTCGCCGCGGGCCGGACCCACAGCCTCGCCGCGAAAGGCGACGGCGGGGTCGTCGCCTGGGGCCGCGGGTCGTACGGGCAGACCAGCGTCCCCGACGGTCTCACGGGGGTCGTCGCGGTCTCCGCCGGCGACTACAGCAGCCATGCGCTGAAGAGCGACGGGACCGTCGTCTCCTGGGGCTACGACGGCGACGGGCAGGTGTCGAGGAGTGCCGCGCTGACCGGGATCGTCGCGATCTCGTCCTCCCGCGACAACAGCCTCGCGCTCGGCAACGACGGCACCGTCACGTCGTGGGGCAGCAACGGGCTGGGCGAGGGCCTGGTCCCGGCCGGCCTCGGAGGCGTCACGGCCATCGCCGCGGGCCAGCGCCACAGCCTCGCCGTGTCCGGCGGGAGGGTGGTCGCCTGGGGCTGGGACCTCTACGGGCAGACCGACGTCCCCGCGGGGCTCGAGGGCGTGGTGGCCGTCGCGGCGGGAGAGACCCACAGCCTCGCGCTGAAGGAGGACGGCACCGTCGTCGCCTGGGGCGCGAGCTCCGACTCGGTCGTCGTCGACTACGGCCAGACCACGGTGCCGGAAGGCCTGTCCGGGGTCGTGGCGATCGCCGCCGCGTCCGACTACAGCCTCGCGCTGAAGGGCGACGGCACGATCGTCGGCTGGGGCCGGAGCTCGGCCGGGCAGCTGCAGTCACCCGCCGGCCTCGCCGGCACGACGGCTCTCGCAGCCGGACCCGATCACGTGCTCGCCCGGGGCCCGCGTCCGGTCCTGACGGCGGATGCTCCTCCCGCGTCCGGGCCGCTCGGAGCGGCCGCCTCGTACACCTTCGCGGCCGACCGCCCCGCCTCGTTCGCGATCGCCTCCGGCTCACTCCCCGACGGCCTGACCCTCAGCGCGTCCGGGCTCCTCTCCGGCACGCCGACGACCGCGGGCACGTCCACCTTCGCCGTCTCCGCGCGGAACCCCTTCGGCGCTACCGTCGGGGCCCCGCACACGTTCGCCGTGGCGGAGACGACGGTCGCGCCGACCCTGGCCGGCGACCCGCCCGCCGCGACGGTGGGCACCCCGTACGACTTCGACTACAGCGTGACGGGCACACCGGCGCCGACGGTCTCGCTCGTCTCCGGAACGCTCCCCGCCGGCCTGAGCCTCGATGATCGTGGCGGCCTGACCGGGACGCCGACCGCCGACGGACGCTCCACCTTCACCCTGCGGGCCTCGAACGCTGCGGGGAGCGCGGAGACCACCAGCACCGTCGTCGTCTCCCCCGCCGCCGCTGCACCGGCGATCTCCGGCACCCCCGGGCCGGGCGTCGTCGGCACCCCCTACGACTTCGGCTACACCGTCTCCGGCTTCCCCGCGCCGTCGGTGGCCGTCTCCTCAGGTGCGCTCCCGTCCGGCCTCACCCTGACTCCGGCCGGGCGCCTGACCGGGACTCCGTCCGCGCCGGGCACCTTCACGTTCACGCTGGCGGCCCGCGCCGGCACCGCCTCCGCGGAGACCACCAGCACCGTCACCGTCTCGTCGCCGACGGTCGCGCCGACCCTCTCCGGGACGGTCGCGGCCGGCGTCGTCGGCTCGGCCTACGACTTCCGCTACGCGGTGAGCGGCACGCCCGCTCCGTCGGTCTCCCTGGTCTCCGGCGCACTGCCCGCCGGACTCACCCTCGACGCGACCGGGCGCCTCTCCGGGACGCCGACCACGGCCGGGACCACCACCTTCAGCATCCAGGCCGCGAACTCGGCGGGCACGGCTCGGGCGACGAGCACGCTGACGGTCTCGCCGAAGCAGGTCGCGACGAAGGCCGATCTTCGCGTCGACCTCTCGGGGCCGGCCTCGGCGGTGAAGGGGAGGACGCTCACCTACACCCTCATCACGACGAACGCCGGTCCGGCCGCCTCGGCGTCGGTCGTCTCGCAGGTCGTCCTGCCCGCGAGCGTGCAGTTCGTCTCGGCGACCGGCTCGTACACCAGGGTCGGGAACGTCGTGGTGTTCCAGCGGGCCGGCCTGGCGGACGGGCGGACCGTGTCGGAGAAGATCACGGTGAGGGCGGCCGTCTCGGGCACGGCGACCGCGCTGGCGGCGGCGTTCTCGACGAAGACGCCCGACCCGTCCATCCGCAGCAACGCGGACACGGCGAGCACGACGATCCGCTGACCGCGGGAGCGTGACGGCGGGCGGTCCCTCGAGGGCCGCCCGCCGTTCTCGGTGCGGGAGCGTCGAGGTCCGCCGCGTCCGCGCCTCGTCTTCGACCGCTAGCCGGCCCGAGGACGGTAGAAGCGCACGACCGGGAGGGCAGCCGTCGGAGCCTCGCGCACGACGATCTCGAGGCGCTGGACCAGGGCCGGGACGGTCGGCGTGGTCTCGAGCAGGCACTCGAGCTCTCCGTCGCGGCCCGGCAGGAGGAAGGCCGCCTGCGCCGCGGAGGCGCTCCAGAGCAGCCGCTCCACCAGCGGCCTCGCGGTCGGGTCCTCGGCGAGCCCGCCGATCTCCGCGATCGCCGTGGCGAGGCGGCGGGCGCGCACGTCGGCCGGCACATCGCTCAGCAGGTTGGGGCTGAACAGGGCGCCGCTGCCCGGCTCCCCCGCCCGGGTGAGGTCTCCCGCGACGATCGCGGCCTCGACGGCGGCGGCCGCGGCGAGCGTCGACGGGAGGAGGGTGATGGTCCGCGCCGGCGGAGCGGTGTCCTCGAGGGCGGCGCGGAGGAGTCCCGTCGCGGCGGCGGCGAGCTTCGCCCCGTTCGCGGTCGCGAAGACCACGGCCCCCAGGCCCGACTCCAGATGCCAGCGCATGTTCGACGACCAGCCCGGCAGGCCGCCGGAGTGGTGGGCGATCCCGCCGAAGCGGACGTCGTGCTCGACGACGAGGCCGAACCCGTACGCGGAGCCGTCGAGCGTGCTCTCGACGGCGCGAGGGCTCAGCGCGGGGACCGGCGTCCAGCCGCGCTGCATCTCGCGGCGGGAGGCGCGGCTCAGCACCGGGTCGTCGTCCGCGCCGTCCTCGCCCTCGAACGCGGAGGAGAGCCAGCCGCTCCAGCGGGCGATGTCGCCGACCGTGCTGAACATGCTCGCGGCGCAGGCGCCCGCTCCGGTGCCGGTGACGGGGCGGGGCACCCAGGTCGCTCCGTCGTCGAAGGTGCTGAAGCCGGCCGCGAGGTCGGTGCCGTCGGGGTAGTCGCCGCTGTCGTAGCGGGTGTCGTGGAGGCCGAGCGGCTCGAGGATCGTCCGCGTCGCGAAGGACGGGAAGTCCTCCCCGGTCACGTTCTCGACGAGCACGCCGAGCAGCCAGAAGCCGATGTTGGAGTACTGGTAGACCTCACCCGGCCGCTCCGTGAAGGTCAGCCCGCGGCTGACGACCTCGAGGAACTCCTCCCGCGTCAGAGCCATGACGTCGTCGGCCCAGCCGTTGTCCTCCGGGAGCCCCGAGCAGTTGCTGAGGAGCATCCTGACCGTCACGGGCAGCGGCCGGCCCGCGGAGTCGAGCGGGTCGGTGAACTCCGGCACGTGGTCGGCGACGCGGTCGTCGAGGCGGAGCAGCCCGCGGTCGCGCAGGATCAGCACCGCCGCCGCCTCGAAGCTCTTCGACATGGAGGCGATGCGGTGCACGGTCCCGGGCCCGGGAGCGGCGCCGTCGAGGCGGTGCTCGCCGCGGCCGTGGTGGACGAGCAGCCCGGTGCGGTCGAACAGGGCCCAGCTCACCGAGGGGGCCGGCGGCGCCTCCCCGTCGAACCACCGGGCCAGCCGGTCCTGGAGCGGCGGGGAGAGGAGCGTCGGCGGAGGGAGCGTCATGCCCTCATCCTCCCGCACGCGGCACAGGCCGCCGCGGTCCTGCGGGTCACCGCGGGAGGACGCCGTCGGGGCTCAGCCAGTCCGGGCGGCTCCCCTCGACCGCGTCCAGGACGTCCTCCTGCGGGCCGGTCGCCGGTCTCCGCGGCGACGATGATCCGGTCGTCGACGGGAGCGGAGGGGCCCGCCGTGCATCCGGCGAGCATCCCGATCAGCAGCACTCCCCCGGCGACGCGCGCCCGTCCGCTCACCGTCGAGCGTCGCGGCGACGGCCGCTCCGGCGGGCTGACGGGTCCGGGCGAGAGCCCGGAGCGACCGCCGTCACCTGCGAGCCGGACGAGGAACTTCTCAGGTCCTCTTGCGTGTCGCAGGCGCGGAACCTAGTTTTGTCGAACCGGTTCGAAGCACTGTTGCTCCGACCCCGGACCGACGCCCGCCGTCGTCCGGCCGGCTGTCCCCACAGAAAGTGACCAGCGTGACAACGATGTCCTCCCCGAGGCGCGGCACCCGCTCCCTCGCCCTCGCGCTGAGTGCCGCGACACTCGCCGCCCTCGCCGTCGCTCTCCCGAGCGCCGAGTCCGCCTCCGCGGCCGACACCTCCGTCCCCGCCGACGCGCTCATCCTCCAGTACGACTTCGAGCAGGGGCAGGTGTCCGGATCCACGGTCGCCGACCTCTCGTCGAAGAAGCTCGACGGCACCGTCGTCAACAGCGCGAGAGCGACGTACGTCGCGGGTCGGAAGGCCGGTACGACCGCGATCGACCTTCCCGGGGGCGCGGCGGACTCGACCTCCGCGCCGTACCTGACCGTGCCGAACGGGCTCTTCCAGGGCGTGACGCAGACCACCGTCTCCGCCTGGACGAAGTGGTCCGGCACCGGAGGCTTCCAGTGGCTGTGGTGCCTGGGCATCAGCCCCGACGCCGCGTCGGCCTTCGCTCCGTCGTTCGACGGCGGCAGCGCCCGCGCGATCATCAAGCAGCTGAAGGACGGCGGTGAGACCGGGGTCTCCAGCTCCTCGCCGCTGCAGAAGGACCAGTGGGTCAACGTCACCGCGACGATGGACGGCACGACCGTGACCCTGTACCTCAACGGTCTGCAGGTCGCGACGGCTCCCGCCTCCGTCGATCTCGCGAAGCAGCTCTACTCCGCCTCCGCCTCCAAGAGCGGCAACATCGGCCGGGCGCTCTGGAACGTGCACCCCTACTTCGACGGAGCGATCGACGACTTCCGCGTCTACAACCGGGCTCTGACCGCCGCTCAGGTCCGGGGTCTGGCGGGCGACGCCGCGCCGGCCGTCACCGGCGTTCTCTCGACGAGCGTCGCGGTCACCACCGGCATCGGCGTCGCGCCGGCCCTGCCGGGGGTCCCCGCCACCTACTCCGACGGCGTGAACCGCGACGCCCCGGTCACCTGGGAGAGCGTCCCCGCCTCCGCGTACGCGAAGCGCGGCACCTTCACCGTGAAGGGCACCGTCACCGGCCTCGGCACCGCGGTCACGGCGACCGTCACGGTGCGCGCACTCGACGAGATGACCATCGACCTCGGCACGAGCACCGGGGAGTTCATGGGCGGCGCGTCCGGCACCCTCTACGGGGTCTACGGCGAGGGCCTCCCCTCCGACAACCTCCTCGAGGGGATCGACCTGCGCACGGTCTCGACCAAGGCGCAGGACGGGCCGCAGCATCCGGGCGCGGACGCGTTGAGCGTCGCGAAGGCCGTCGCCGACACCTCGGACGGCGACACCTACATCTACATGACGGACATCTACCGCGGCTTCCCCTACGAGTGGCCGGGCAGCACTCCCCAGGAGAAGCTGGCCGACTACCAGGCGAAGATCGCCACGCAGGTCGACCAGGTGCTCGCGCTCCCCGAGGAGTACCAGGACAACATCGTGTTCGTGCCGTTCAACGAGCCCGAGGGCAACATGTTCGGCAACGGGAAGTGGAGCTACGACGGGAAGAGCTGGCTGGAGGACCCGACCGCGTTCTTCGCGGCCTGGGACAGCACCTACGCGCTGATCCGCGACAGGATGCCCGACGCCCGCATCGCCGGACCGAACACCAGCGTCCTCTACGACCAGGTCCGCGGGTTCATGACCCACACGCTCGAGCAGGACACCGTCCCCGACGTGATGACCTGGCACGAGCTGAGCGCCCCGGGTGAGATCCGCACCAACGTCGACCGCTTCCGGGCCTGGGAGGACGAGCTGTACGCGGGCACGTCCTACGCCGGGAAGCACCTGCCGGTGAACCTCAACGAGTACGCCTTCAACTACCACACCTCCGTGCCCGGCCAGATGGTCCAGTGGATCAGCGCGCTCGAGGACAAGAAGGTCGACGGCGACATCGCCTACTGGAACATCGACGGCAACCTCTCCGACTCCGCGGTGCAGGCCAACCGCGCCAACGGCCAGTGGTGGCTCCTCAACGCCTACGCCTCGATGACCGGCGACACCGTCGCGGTCACGCCGCCCAAGCCCGGCCAGAGCTACACCCTCCAGGGCGTCGCGACCCTCGACACCGCGGCCAAGCAGGCGAGAGCCCTCTTCGGAGGCGTCGGCGGCTCGCAGAAGGTCGCGTTCGAGCGCATCCCGGCCGCCACCTTCGGCTCGAAGGTCCACGTGGAGGTCAGCGAGATCCGCTGGACCGGCCAGGTCGGCGACTCGGGAGCCCCGCAGACGGTCAAGGAGTTCGACGCGTCCGTCGTGGACGGCGCCCTCTCGCTGGACTTCGGCGGATCCCTCCCCGCGCTCGACGTCGACTCCGCCTACGAGGTCGTCCTGACCCCGGGCGCCAACGCGTCGTCGCCGTCCGCCTCGCCCGTCGACTTCCGCCAGAAGTACGAGGCCGAGGACGCCCGCTACACCGGATCGCGGAACCTCAACGGACCCGAGGGCTCGCCGACCAACGTCGGCGGCTTCTACACCTCGGGCGGACGCAACGTGGGCGGGATCCGCACCGGCGGTGACCTGAAGCTCAACTTCGCGGTCACCGTCCCGAAGGACGGCGAGTACGACCTCAGCGTCTTCGCCAACTCCCTCAACACCTACGCCGCCAACGCCCAGCAGGGTCCGATCAACGCGTTCCTGAGCGTCGACGGCGCTGCGGAGCAGGAGATCCTCCTTCCGCTGGCCTACAAGTTCGTGGTCTGGGACCACGCGGACACGAAGGTGAAGCTGACCGCCGGCACCCACACGATCTCGCTCGCCGCGAAGAACCTCGCCGGCACGAAGTCGACCGTGGGCGACGCGATCGTCGACAAGATCGAGCTCTCCCTCCCCAGCGCGGCCGTCGCGACCTCGATCCACGAGGCCGAGACCGGCACGCTCGACAACGGAGCGACGGCCGACTACTCCCGCGCCGGCGTCTCCGGCTCGGGCACGGCGAAGCTCACCAGCGGCGCCTCCACCACCGTCTGGGGCTACTCCGCGAAGGACGCGCCGTCTTCCGTGACAGTGGACACCCTGGGCGGCGGCACCGGCGACCTCTACGTGAACGATGTGAAGGTCGGGCCGGTGGGCGCGAGCTCGACCCGTCAGGTCTTCCTCTCGGGCGGCGTGAACAAGATCGAAGTCGTCGGCACGAGCGGCACGCTCCTCGTCGATCGGATCGTCATCGGAGCGAGCGCGAACCCGCCCGCGACGACGAGCTATGAGGCGGAGGCGGCCACGATCACCGGCCCCGCCACGGTCCGCGATCTGTCCTTCGCGTCGGGCGGCAAGGCCGTCGGGAACATCGGGGGCGGACGCGACGGCGACTCGACCCTGACCTTCGGCGACGTGAAGGCCGAGCAGGACGGGACGTACGCGCTCACGCTGCGCTACTCCAACGAGGAGCAGTCCCCCGCGACGCACTACAACCCCGACCCGCTCGCCCGCCACGCGGACATCACGGTCAACGGAGTGACGCAGCGCGTGCTCTTCCCGCACACGTTCCACCAGAACCAGCTGTGGGACCTGAGCGTGCCGGTCACGCTCAGGAAGGGCTCGAACACCATCGCGATCACCTCGAAGGAGCTCCCGGGCTTCGACGGGACGACCTACCTCTCCGACACCTTCCCCGGCGTCCTGCTCACCTCGCAGTACGCGCCCAACATCGACAGGATCTCGGTCACGCCCTTCGTCGGGCGGACCACGGGCCTGACGGTGAGCGGCACGGCGGCCTCGCGCTGCACCGCGGGGAAGGTCACGATCACGGGGACGGCGACCAACACCAGCGCGGTCGCCGCTGACGTCACGATCGGCTCGGCCTGGGGCACGAAGACCTTCACCGGGGTCGCTCCCGGCAAGACGGTCTCAGCCGCCTTCAGCACCCGCGCTGCGAGCGTCGGAGCCGGCGCTCTCGACGTGCGGATCGCGGGGACGGTCGACGGCGCTGCGGCGAGCGGATCCACGGCACCGGCCTACGGTGCGGCGCGCTGCGGCTGATCCGTCCAGAACGCCCTGACGCGGCCGGGCACCTCGTGCGCCCGGCCGCGTCGGCGTGTCGTCGGGACCGGAGGTTCCCCGACGGGGACGAGCGCGCCGTGGACGAGCAGAGCGCCGGAGCCGCAGCGTCCGATCCTCGCTCCGGGGACGCGGCGCCCGAGTTGCGTGCGCCGCGCCGCACTGCCACTCTCGACACGGTTCGAGCGGGGGTGGAGATGGCCACGATCGGAGACGTCGCGAAAGCGGCAGGGGTCTCTCGCAGCACGGTGTCGTACGTCCTCTCCGGCAAGCGCAGCATCTCCCCCGAGACGCGCAAGCGCATCGAGGACGCGATCGCCGAGCTCGACTTCACGGTCAACGCCGGAGCACGGGCGCTCGCGACGCGCCGCACCATGGCGCTGGGCCTGCTCGTCCACTTCGACCCGGACGAGTTCGCGCCCGCGATGGTCGAGTACGTCCTCCCCATCACGGCCCGCGCCCGCGAGCTCGGCTACGACGTGCTGCTGGCCACCGAGGCCGACGGGGCGGCTGCCGTCCGCCGGCTCACGCGCTCCGGTCAGGTCGATGGACTGATCCTCCTGAGCGTGGCGGACGACGACGACCGGCTGCCCGTCCTGCGCGCCTCGCGGCGGCCCGGTGCCGCCCTCGGCGTGCCCGCGGACGCCTCCGGGGTGGACGTCTTCGACCTCGACTTCGGCGACGCGGCCCGCCTGCTGATCGAGCACCTGGGCGCCCTCGGGCATCGGAGCATCGGTCTCGTCACCCCTCCTGAGCGTGTCTTCGACCGCGGAGGGACCTACGGGCTCCGGTTCCGCGAGTCGGCTCTCGAGACCGCCGGTCGGCTCGGGATCGAGCTGGTGCTGCGCCCTGCCGCCACCGCCGCCGACGCCGTCGAGCCGATGGTCACGGCGTTCCTCGACGACAACCCCGGTGTCACCGCGCTGGTCGTCCACAGCGACCGGACCATCGCGATGCTTCCCGCGATCCTGGGCCGACGCGTTGTCGCCGTGCCCGGGCAGCTGTCCGTCGTGAGCCTGTACTCGGCCGAGTTCGCCCGCGACTTCTCGCTCCCCTACAGCTATGTCGAGACAGGAGCCGCCGAGCTCGGCGCGCACTTGGTCGACACGCTCGTCGAGCGGATCGAGCAGCCGTCCCGCGGCGAGGAGCCGTCGATCCGCCTCCTGCCCGCGCGTCTCGTCGACCGCGGGAGCGCCCGCGCGGTCTGAGGACCGCTCCGGAGCCCCCGAGGCCCGGTCAGAAGCGCGAGGCGACCTCGTAGAGGACCTCGTCGTCGCCCGCGTAGACGCCGTCGCGCCGCGGCCAGTGCGCGATCACGTCCGTGAAGCCGAGCTCCTCCGCCCGGCCGGCCATGTCCTCGAACCGGGCGACGCTCTCGAGGGAGTAGTCGCTCCCGGAGTCGAGCGAGAGGTGGCGCTCGACGGTGCGCGGGTCGCGCCCGGCCGCCTCGAGCGCCGCGTCGAGCCGCCGGGAGAGGGACGCGACCGCCCGCCACCACTCCTCGCTCGACACTCCCTCCGGGCCGGTGGTGACCCAGCCCTGCCCGCGATCGGCGACGAGCGCGAGGCCCTTCGGCCCGTTCGCGGCGAGGACGAACGGGACGCGGGGGCTCTGCACGGGCTCGCCCACCATGCGCGCCGAGCGGGCGGTGAACCACTCCCCCTCGAGGTCCACTCCGCCCGAGCCGGGCTCCTCGAAGCGCAGCAGCGCGTCGAGGGCTGTGACGAACTCGGTGAAGCGCTCGTGCCGCTGCCGGGGCGAGTAGTCGGGCTGCCCGAGCACGCGCGCGTCGAAGCCCGTGCCGCCCGAGCCGACCCCGAGGATGGTCCGACCGCCCGAGATCTCGTCCAGCGTCGCGATCTCCTTCGCGAACGGCACCGGGTGGCGGAAGTTCGGGGAGGCCACGAACGTGCCCAGGCGGAGCGTCTCGGTCACCATCGCGGCAGCGGTGAGGGTGGGGACGGTCGCGTGCCACGGCTGGTCGGCGAGGGAGCGCCAGGAGAGGTGGTCGTAGGTCCACGCGTGGTCGAAGCCCAGGCCCTCGGCCGACTGCCACTTCCGGCGGGCCTCGGCCCACGGGTCCTGCGGGAGGATGACGATGCCGTGTCGCATCGTCCGAGTGTACGAGCGCCGTCGGGTCAGAGCGCGGCGGGCGGCACCGGGGGCGGATCGGGCACCTCGTCCACGACCGAGCGCGGGACCATCAGGGTCGGCATCCGCACGCGCAGGCGCAGCGGTTCCCGCTCCGACGCGCCGAGCAGCTCGCGGGCGGCGCTCCGCACCTGCCGGGCGAGCGCCGGGTGCACGGCCCCCGGATCCTCGAACGCGGAGACCAGCTCGCGCAGCACTCGGGTGGTGCTCCGCGGGTCGCCGTCCTGCCTGGGCATCGGATCGGCCCCTCACTCTCGGCACGGCCGTCAGGGTCCCGGCGGTGCAGCGGATGTCTCGCGCCGACGGTAGGGCCGGGGACGGCGCCGTGGCACTGAGGTTGACAAAGGGAGGACCCGGCGGATCGCGGTGCGCGGGGTGCGATCCGGGCGAGGGCGGTCCTGCTGGGGATCGACGGCCACCGCCGGGAGAACCCGCTTCCCACGATCGCGCCCGTCCGGTCGCGGCTGCTCTCGGGGCGTGATCACGACGACGGAGCGGGTGGACGACTGGGTCGAGGGCTGGTGCCGGGCACGCGGCGTGCAGCGCGTCCGCGAGGACGGGGTCTGGCTGGTCGATGTCGGAGCGGAGTCGCGCACGCGGGAGCGGATCCTGGTCGATCCGTCGCCCTCCGCGCTGCAGGCGGGCGCCGAGCGGGTGGCCGGGCCCCAGGAGTGGCTGACGGTCATCGGCCTGGGCGACGAGAGCCTGATGGCGGCGCTCCTCGGCCCGGGCCGCACCGCCGAGGGTGCCCTGCTCGCGGGAGCCGTGCTCGAGGCCGCCGACGGAGTGGCGAGCGTCCGGCTGCTGGTCGACGGAGTCGTCGCCGCTCAGGGCACCGCCGCCGTGCACGGGACGGTCGCGGTCCTGGACCGGATCGAGACCGATGCGCGGTTCCGCCGACGCGGGCTGGGACGGCGGGTCGTCGACGCCCTCATCGCCTTGGCCCGGTCCGAGGGGCATGGAGCGGTCTCCTCGTCGCCAGCACATCCGGCCGCGCCCTCTACCTCACCCTCGGCTGGGAGGTGGTCGCGCCGGTGCGCATCTGGCGCGGGGCCGCACTCCGAGATCCGGGACAGGGCTGCGCGGCCGCCGGGCGATGATCCCCCGCCGTACGGCGCTCCGGGAGCGCACGTCCGCCTGAGTACGGAATTCCGCGCAGCGGATCCAGGCGGCGGAGAACGGCGGAGCAGCCGTGAAGCGGCCGCCCGCCGATCTGTACTCAGCCGATAACACCACCCTCGAAAGAGGGACGCCCGCTATCGCTCGAACGGCCTTGTCCGAGAAGCGGATCATCCGCTTCTCGGACTCGTGTCACCGCCCTCGGGTCGTCACCCGAGAGCGCCCTTCTCGGCCGAGTAGAGCTGCTTCACCTGCTCCGCGGTCAGCGCCCGGTCCCACACCCGCAGTCGGGCGAGGGAGCCGGCGAAGCGGTTGATCATCGTGCCGTCCCGGCCGACCGCTCCGACCACGAAGTCGCCCGGAGCCGCGTTGAGGCCGTCGGGGTAGACGTAGGGGTTCTTGGCGTAGGTCGCGCCGAGCTTGTCGGTGTACACCGGGTACGCGGTGGCGGCGCCGTCGAGGTACGAGACCGCGACTGCGCCGTCGTACGTCCCGACGTGCAGCTGCCACACGCCGCGCGTGATCCGGCGGGGCTCCACCGAGTAGTCGCGCGAGTACGGGTAGCCGGGCGTCGGCCCGCCGAGCTTCGAGACGTGCATGCACACGCGCTCCCAGCCGCCGTACTCGGGGAGGTTGTTGAACAGCGCGTAGGAGCGCAGCGGCCCGACCGTCGACTCCTCCCAGACGCCCGCGATGCAGGCGCCGTCCGCGTCGGAGTTGAGCACCCACACCGCGATCGTCACCTGGCCGGTCGAGGCGCCCAGGTTGAGCGGGCCCACCTCGTCCTTGGGGACGACCAGGTGGTCCGTCGTCCCGTTGAGGGCGACTCCGGTGCCGAACGGCGTGGCGACGGCGCGGGCGGAGGAGCCCGCGCCCTGCCGGAGCGCCGGAGCGCCCGCGACGGCCGAGGCGAAGGGGGCGGCGCTCTCGGCGAAGGACCACTCCGCGATCGGCGTGGGCACGGTGACCGTGGGGACCGGAGCGGCGTCGCCGACCACGAACGCGTCGAGGATCAGGTTGGTGCCGCTCGAGGCCGGGTTGCGGCCGCTCCCGCGGCGGATGGTCACCGTGTGCGGCCCGGCCGCGAGCTGTCCGCTGCTCCAGACCGTCTGCTTCGACCGCGTCGCGGCGCTGTAGCGGTCGACGGACGCGACTTTGACTCCGTCGAGCTCGACCTCGTTGATGCCGGACGAGCCGGTGAGGCGGCTGATCCAGCTCACGCTGGTACCCGTGAAGGCGAGGGTGGCGGAGGCGCCCGCGGTGGTCGAGTAGGCGATGCTGCCGCCGCTGTCCGTGCTCGCCTTCAACGTCGACCAGGTGCCGGTCGTGACGATCGGGGCGGCGCCGTTCTCGTAGGTGCCCGCTCCGGGCAGCGTCGTCGCCGGCGGAGGCGTCGCGTCGCCGACCACGAAGGAGTCGAGCAGCAGGTTGGTCCCGGTCGAGGCCGGATTGCGGCCGCTCCCCCGGCGGATCGTCAGCGTGTGCGGCCCGGCGGCGAGCTGTCCGCTGCTCCACACCGTCTGCTTCGAGCGGGTGGACGCGCTGTAGCGGTCGACGGAGGCGACCTTCATACCGTCGAGCTCGACGTCGTTGATCCCGGAGGACGACGTGAGTCGGCTGATCCAGGCGATGCTCGTGCCGGTGAAGGCGAGCGTCGCGGAGGCGCCGGAGCTGGTCGAGTAGGCGATGCTCCCGCCGCTGTCCGCGGTGGCCTTCAGCGTCGTCCAGGTGCCGGTGGTGACGATCTGCGCGGCGCCGTTCTCGTAGGTGCCCGCGCCGGGCAGCGTGGACACGGGTGGCGTCTCGGGCTCGGGCTCCGTCTGCGGCACGGGGCCCTCGGTGATCCAGCGCTGGAAGGTGTCGAGCATCTCCTTGTTGGTGAAGCTCGGGACCTTGTGCCCGTCGGTGCCCTCCCCCGGGTGGGTGCGGACCGTCGCCTCCTTCGCCAGGGGCAGGGCCGCGGCGTGGAGGGCGGCGCCGTGCAGGGCGAACGGCACGACCTTGTCGTCGGGCGATCCGGTGATCCTCAGCCGCGCACCGCGCCACACCGACGCGGGCAGCCGCGCCGGGTTGGTGGCGGCGATGGCCGCGGCGTCGGCGTACTCGGGGCCGATCCGGTCCGGTTCGCTCGCCGCCCGCTCCTCCATGTCGTAGGAGCTGTTGCAGAGGTACGCGCCCCGGATGTTCGGCACCATCCGCTTCCCGTAGGCCCAGGTCAGAAGCGGCCCGCCCCCGGAGTCGGAGCGGAGGAGGCTCGCGTCGATCCGCCATACCGACGAGGCCCAGGCGGCGACAGCGGCCTGGATCTCGATCGCCCGCGGGCTCGACCAGATGCTGCCGCCGTAGGTCGGGCAGATGCTGACGATGCCGCGGTCCACGGCGAGGTCGGCCGAGTACGCGAAGGCGCTCGAGAGCGCCGTGTGGGTGCCGTTGCGGGCGTGGTAGTACCAGAGCATCGATGCGCCCCTGGTCTGCGACGGAGGCGTCGCGTGCGGCACGAACAGGCGCGCCCGGTCCCCCGCGACGACGACGTCGATGATCTCGTAGCGCTTCCCGCCCGTCTTCGACGTGGCGGTGGACAGGCGCGAGACCTCGCCGGGCAGTCGGGGCACCGCGGTGAGGTCGCCGGCCGCGAGGGCCGGCGTCGCGAAGGCGATCGCGCCCGCGCCGGCGACGGATCCGGCGAGGATCGTGCGGCGGGAGAGAGCGGAGAGGGCCTTGACGCCCGATCGGGAGCCGGTGCGGGAGGAGTCGGCGGAGTCGCCGACGGCAGTGTCCTGAGGAGTCACGGAAGAGAGAGCCTTTCCGATCGTCACCGTTCCGGGTACACCGATCGAAAGAGGAGGAGAAGGCGTTCAGTGAACGAGCGGCAGCGCTCGCGTTACTGATGCGGATCACCTTCTCCTCGAGAAGGAAAGGGAAGCCGGATCAGGCTAACAGAGGGGATGAGAAGGGGTTCAGTATTTCTACCCACCGTTTCATCGACCGGAGGAGAATGGGCGAGGAATCGCTTATCCGGCCGCTTATCGTCCCTTTTCCGGTCACACGACGCGTGCTGGACACCGCCGTCTGGCAGGATGCCCCCGTGTCGGAGACGGGTCGGCTGCAGCGGGGCGGCGCCCTCCCCGTGCTCCTCGTGTTCCTCCGCCTCGGGCTGACCTCGTTCGGCGGGCCGATCGCGCACCTCGGCTACTTCCGCGAGGAGTTCGTGGTGCGCCGCGGCTGGCTGACCGATCGCGCGTACGCCGACCTCGTCGCGCTGTGCCAGTTCCTCCCCGGACCCGCGTCCAGCCAGGTCGGGATGGCGGTCGGCCTGCAGCGCGCGGGACTCGCCGGACTGGTCGCCGCGTGGTGCGGATTCACGCTCCCCTCGGCGATCGCCCTGGTCCTCGTCGCCGGGCTCGTCGCCGGTGCGGGCGACGTCGCCTCCGCCGGCTGGCTCCTGGGCCTCCAGGCGGCGGCGGCCGCGGTCGTCGCGCAGGCCGTGCTCGGGATGGCGCGCTCGCTCGCACCGGACCGCCGCCGCGCGACGATCGCCGGCGCAGCGGCTGTCGCCGTCCTCCTCGCCCCGGAGCCCGCGCTGCAGGTGGCGGTGATCGCGGCTGCGGGCCTGGCCGGCGTTCTCTGGCTCCGCCGCGAGGAGGGGGCTCCGGACGACGGCCCGGGGTTCGCGGTCCGGATCCCGACGGCGCTCGCGGTCTCGGCCCTCGCCCTCTGGGGGCTCCTCCTGGTCGGCCTCCCCCTGCTCGCCGCGCTCACCGGCGAGGGAGCGGCGGGTCTCGCCTCCGTCTTCTACCGGTCGGGCGCTCTGGTGTTCGGGGGCGGCCACGTCGTGCTGCCTCTGCTGGAGGCGCAGACGGTCGGCGCCGGCACGGTCGGGCAGAGCGAGTTCCTGGCCGGATACGGGGCGGCGCAGGCGGTGCCCGGCCCGCTCTTCACCTTCTCCGCGTTCCTCGGCGCGGTGGGCGCGGGGACGCCGGACGGTGTCGCGGGGGCGGCGATCGCGCTGGTCGCGATCTTCCTGCCGGGCGCTCTGCTCGTGGTCGGCGTGCTCCCGTTCTGGCAGCGGCTGCGGCACCTGCCGGTCGCGCAGAGGGCGCTGGCCGGCGTGAACGCCGGCGTGGTGGGACTGCTCGGCGGCGCCCTCTACGATCCGGTGCTGACCGAGGGCATCGGCTCGACCGGCGCTCTGGCGCTCGCGATCGGCGCCTTCGTGGCGCTGACGCGCTGGACCGTGCCCCCGTGGATCGTCGTCCTCGCCGCCGCGGGCCTCGGCGCCCTGCTCCTCTGACTCCCTCCGGGGACGACGATCCGGACCAGCCCTGGCAGTCTGGACGCATGAGGGCTCGGGGGACGACAGCGGCAGTGGCGACGACGGCAGCGGCGGGGCTCCTGCTGCTGGGCGGGTGCACCGCCGGCGGCGGGGCCGAGGCGGGCGCCACGGCGTCCGCGCCCGCCTCGCGGACGCCGAGACCCGCCATCACCGACCTGATCACTCCGAGCCCGACCCCCTCCGCTCCGGCGACCGCCGAGCCGGTCGGAACCGTCGTCGACGCCGGGCCGGTCGGCGAGGGAGTCCCCGCCACCGTCTCGGGCACCGGCCCGGCCGACGTGTCGTTCCAGCGGCAGGGCGAGTTCGCGGTCGTCCTGAGCCTGGACTGCTCGGCCTGCACCGGCACGGCGATCGTCACCGCCGCGGGCCGGATGACGCCCTTCGGCGAGGCCGCCGCCCCGATGACGGGGTCGTTCCTGACCGGGATCTTCCGCGACGACCCCGTCGAGCAGCAGGTGATCGTCCGAGCCGACGGGCCGTGGACGCTCGGCCTGCAGAGCTGGAACGACCTCGCGACGGTGAGCGGTGCGCAGTCCGGCACCGGCCCGGCCGTCCTGTTCTTCTCCGACGACGTCCCGCGCGTGACGGTCGACTACACGCCCGCGGGTCCGGACGACTCGTTCTCCGGCCGCGTGTTCACGACCTCCGATCAGCCGCAGCTGTTCGGCGACTCCGTCGCCTTCTCCGAGGTGTTCGAGGCCGACCTGCCCGGCGTCATGGCCGTCCAGACCGAGGGGACCTGGACCGTGACGCCGACGCCCTGACCCGGGGTCGCGACGCGCCGTCCGCGGAGTCGGGGTACGGGCGCCCCTCGGCCCAGACCCGCTGCACGCGGAGCGACGCGTCGAGCAGGACGACGTCGGCGCGGTACCCGGGGGCCAGCAGGCCGAGGTCGCCACGGCCGAGCACGCGGGCGGGAACGGCGGTGAGGGCGGCGACGGACGCCTGCAGCCCGAGCCGGCCGGGCCCGACGGCCCGCCGCAGGGCCTCCTCCTGCGTGAGCGTGGATCCGGCGAGCACAGCGGTGCCCGCGAGCCGGGCGACTCCGCCGAGCACCTCGACGTCGAGCGGGCCGAGGCGGTGCACTCCGTCACCCGCCCCGGCCGCCGCCATCGCGTCGGTGACGAGCGCGATCCGCCCGGGAGCCGCCGCGAACGCGAGCCGCACCACCTCGACGTCCACGTGCCGGCCGTCGAGGATCAGCTCGAGCGCGACCTGCTCGTCCCCCAGGGCCACCGGGATCGGGCCCGGGGAGCGGTGGCCGATCCCGGGCATGGCGTTGAACGCGTGCGTGACCAGCCGGGCTCCGCGGTCGAACGCTGCCCGCGCCTGGTCGGCGTCCGCCTCGGTGTGGCCCACCGCGACCACCGTGCCGGCGCCGGCGAGCCGCTCCACCGCGGCGAGGGCTCCCGGCAGTTCGGGCGCGAGCGTGATCTGCGCGAGGCGTCCGCGGGCGGCGTCCAGCAGCCGGCTGACCGCGCCGGAGGAGGGGTGCACGAGAGCCGCGGGGTCGTGCGCTCCCCTGCGCGAGGGCGCGAGGAACGGGCCCTCCAGGTGCGCGCCGAGCACGAGCGGGTCGGCGGCCGCGAGAGCCGAGACCGCGTCCAGAGAGGCCTCCAGCTGCTCCAGCGGTGCCGACACCAGGCTGACCAGCGAGCGCGTGGTGCCGCGGGAGCGGTGCAGCGCGAGGCCCGCGCGGATCGCCTCCGCTCCTCCGTCGAAGCCGTGACCGCCCCCTCCGTGCACGTGGAGGTCGAGGAAGCCCGGGACAGCGGTGAGGCCCCGCGCGTCGTGCAGCTCCGCCCCCTCCGCCTGCGCCTGCCAGCCGGTGCCGGTGCCGGTCGCCGTGATCGCGCCGTCCCGCGCGCGGAGCCAGTGGTCCTCCACCGTCCCGGCCGCGTCGACCTTCCGTGCGCTGTGGATGATCAGCGCGGCGTGCGCCATGCGGTCCCCTCCTGGGTGTCGGTTCCGGATCGTCGGGGACTCCGCCCCTCCCGACGATGGCACAGCCCCTGCCGGTCGAGCCGGTCTGACACCGATCACTGCGCCACCCGAACGCATTCCGCGCCTCCGCGTCACGAACAGGGACCTCGCGCGTCTCCTGTGCATGCCTCCCCTGGACACCCGAACCCC